>SCTL01000482.1 GCA_004297495.1 Verrucomicrobiota bacterium | reverse complement strand
CAGCATCGAGCCTTTGCCGTGGACCACTTCGTCGTGCGAGAAGGCCATCATGAACTTCTCGGTGTTCTGATAAATCATCCCGAACGTGAGCTGATTGTGATGAAACTTCCGATGCACCGGATCCTTCTTGAAGTATTCGAGCGTGTCGTGCATCCAGCCCATGTTCCACTTCAGATCGAAGCCGAGGCCGTTTTCCTTCGCCGGTTTCGAGACACCGCCCCACGCGGTGGATTCCTCAGCGATCATCAGCACGCCGGGAAAATACTGGTGCAACGTCGTGTTCGCGTATCGCAGGAAATCAATCGCCTCCAGATTTTCGCGCCCGCCGTATTTGTTGGGAATCCACTGGCCCTCCTTGCGCGAGTAATCGAGATAAAGCATCGAGGCGACGGCGTCCACGCGCAGGCCGTCAATGTGATAACGGTCCAGCCACGTCATCGCGCTGCCGAGGAGAAAGCAGCGGACTTCGGGGCGGTTGTAGTTGAAGATCAACGTGCCCCAATCCTGGTGTTCGCCCTGGCGCGGGTCGGCGTGTTCGTAAAGATGGGAGCCGTCGAAGTGCGCGAGCGCAAAAAAATCCTTCGGAAAATGCGCCGGCACCCAGTCGAGAATCACGCCGATGCCGTTCTGGTGCAGTGTGTCCACGAGGAACATGAAATCCTGCGGCGTACCGTAACGATGCGTCGGCGCAAAGAATCCAGTGACCTGATAACCCCACGAGCCAGTGAACGGATATTCAGACAGCGGCATGAACTCGACGTGCGTGAAGCCCATGTCCTTCACGTAGCCGACGAGGTCTTGCGCCAGTTCGCGATAAGTGAGCGGGCGATTGCCGTCCTCGGGTTTGCGTTTCCACGAGCCGAGATGCAGCTCATAGACGAGCACGGGCTGTTTCAGCCAATCAGTCTTGGCGCGCTTCTCCATCCACTTTTTGTCGCTCCACTTGTAGTCCTCGACGTTCCAGACGATGGAGGCGTTGTTGGGCGGCGCTTCAAAATACGAGCCGTAAGGATCGGTCTTCAGCCGCATCGCGCCTTTCAGCGGGACGATTTCGTATTTGTAAATCAAACCCTTTTGCAGGCCGGGAATAAAAATTTCCCACACGCCGGAATTGCCGAGCGATCGCATCTGAAAATAACGCCCGTCCCAGCCACAGAAATCGCCGACGACGGACACGCGCAGGGCGTTCGGAGCCCAGACGGCGAACGACACGCCGGGCACGCCGTCCATCTCGCGCACGTGCGCGCCAAGTTTTTGATAGATGCGATGCTCCGTGCCTTCGTTGAACAGGTAGAGGTCCTGTTGACTGAGCGTCGGCAGGAAACTGTAGGGATCGTAGAACTGCCGGATCTCGCCGTTGTGTTTTTCGATGCGCAGGCGGTAGCGGAAAACTTCGGGACGATCGGGAATGAACGTCTCGAAGAAACCCATGGCGTCCACCTTGCCCATCGGATAGCGCGTCGCGTCGTTGGCGCAATCCACGACCTCGCAGGTTTTCGCGTCCTGCAAAAACGCGCGCACGATGACGCCGCGGCGGCCCTCGTGCGTGATGGGGTGCATGCCGAGCAGTCCGTGCGGCGCGCCGTGCTGACCGCGCAACAGTGAATCGAGTTCCTTCCGGTTGGTAATCATGTGTTGGCGGCGCCGCTTACTTGTCGCGGATGTAGTCGAAAATGTTCAGGTAATGCTGGCCCGGATTGTTCCACGAATAATCGCACTTCATGCCGTTGAGAATGAGTTGGCGGAAGTGATCGGGGAAATGATAGTAGCAGCCGATGGCGCGGGTCAGCGCGGATTCGAGGCCCGCGTTGTTGGCGTGGTCGAACACGTAACCGTTGCGCTCGTGCAAAGGCCGGGGCGAATAATCCTTGTCATACACCGTGTCCGCCAGGCCGCCCACCGACCGCACCACCGGCACGGTGCCGTAACGCAGCGAGATCAACTGCGTCAGCCCGCACGGCTCGTAGCGGCTGGGCACGATCATCAAATCCGCGCCGGCGTAAATGAGGTGCGCGAGTTCCTCGTGATAGCCGATTTCGAGATGGCAATCAGGACTGTCGTTCAATTGGCGCTTCAGGCCGAGGAAGTGATCGTTGATGCCGCGCTCGGGACTGTTGCCGAGCAAGACAAACTGCGCGCGATTGTTCAACGCGTAAAAGATCGCGTGTCGAACCAGTTCCAATCCCTTCTGCTGATCCAGCCGCCCGATGAACGCGACGATGGGCTTTTCATTGTCCGCGAGCCAGAAGCGGTTGCGCAGCGCCTTCTTGTTCTCGTATTTTTTTTCGAGCGTTGCCGCGCTGTAATGCGCCGGAATATATTTGTCGGTCTCCGGATTGAAATAATCGTAGTCCAAACCGTTGAGCACGCCGCCGAACTTGTAGTGATGCGTGTGCAGCGTGTGGCCGAGACCGTCGCCCTGACCGCCGTCCTTCGCTTCCCACGCGTGACGCGGCGAGACGGTGGTGACGAAGTTCGAGTAAACGATGCCGGCCTTCATCAGGTTCAGCGCGCGCGGGTTGTTGTTGTCGCGCATCCGGTCGTAACTGAAAAAATGTTCGGGCCGATGCAGGCCGGTCGCGTGCAGGATTTGTTCGCCGGTCACGCCTTGATGCCGGAAGTTGTGAATCGTGAAACACACGCGCGGATGGCGCAGCCCGAGGTGTTGATACATCTCGTAAAGCAGCACCGGCACGAGCGCCGTCTGCCAGTCGTGACAATGAATCACATCCGGTTGCTTGCCGGACTTGTGAATGAATTCCATGGCCGCGCGGCAGAAGAAGGCGAAGCGCAACACGTCGTCGTTGTGCCCGTAGTAAACGCCGCGATTGAAAAAGTTGTCCGCCGAATGGGGATCAATGAAAAAACATTTCCGGCCATGCACGAACCCGAACCACACGCTCGTGTGAATCGCGCCGCCGAACCACGGCACCCACAAATCGTCATACGCCTTGGTCAGACCCCAGACGTGGTCATAGCGCATGTTGTTGTATTTCGGCAGAATGATTTCGACCGCGTTCCCGCGAATCTCCAGTTCGCGCGCCAGCCCGTAAACCACGTCACCCAAGCCGCCGACCTTCGCCACGGGCGCCATCTCCGATGCGATCATCATGACGAACATGGGTGGTATCGCGGGTTTCGGCGGCGGCGCGGTTTCGACCACCGGCGTCGTCTCCGGTTCCGGCATCTCCAGTAAGGCAAGCGCGGGGGCATCGCGCAAGATTTCCTCCTCGGAAACCGGCTCGGGGGACGGCCGCTTCGCCACCGGCTCAGGCTCGGGTGCCGGCGGCGCGTTTGAATTTTCCTTTTCCACAACCACCGGGGGCGGCTCGATTGCCGGCGCGGCCTGCACTTCGGCGACAGCGGCGGGCGGTGCGGCGGGCGCAAGCGGAGTTTCCGGTACTGGTGCGGCGACGGATTCCGCTGTGGCGACCGGCGGGTCGTTGGACAACGGCGGGAGTTTGGACAGCGAATCCAGCGTCACCGTGGTGAAAGTTTGGGAACGTTTCTTTTTTGACATAACGCTTCCGGCTTGTCGCTGACTGAGCTTGTCAACGCCAGTGCTAACAGTCCCGGCGCGCGGCCAAAAGCAAAATCTTCGGCGACGCGAAATTATTTACGGCCTGTGTGCGAAGGAACTTGGCACTTGGAACTCGCCACCCGGAACTCTATAACTTTCCCATGCTACTGCCGAAATTACTCGCCAACGGCGGCCCGACGCTCTGGGTGATTCTGGTGACCGGCGCGGTCGGCATCGTGACGTTCATCGAGCGTTACCTGCATTGCCACCGCGCGCAGATCAATTCCACCGAGTTTCTCAACGGCGTGCGCACCGTGATGAAACGCAACAATGTGGTCGAGGCCGTCTCCATTTGCGACGCCACGCCCGGCCCGGTGTCGCGCC
>SCTL01000481.1 GCA_004297495.1 Verrucomicrobiota bacterium | reverse complement strand
CACGAACTCGCCGGCCATGCCGTTCAACTGGTCGGACACCAACGGCAGTTCGTTCGACTCGCGATTCTATCAAATCAAGGCCGGCCCGCCGCTGCCCTGAGCCGGGCGGTGCTCAAACCTCAGTGTGCGAGGGCATAATTTTGAGAGTGCTCTGCACAAATGAGGGATGAACTGGCCGCAGCAAAAATGTATGTTAGTCTCAGCAATTGCCCAACTAAGTATGAACCAACTAAATCTTTGCCGCCGTTCGCCGAACCATCCGGCCCGCCGCTCGCGCGCGGCTGACCGCGGCTTCACGTTGATTGAACTGCTGGTCGTCATCGCCATCATCGCGATTCTGGCGGCGATGTTGTTGCCGGCGTTGTCGAGCGCGAAGGAGAAGGCCAAGCGCACCTCTTGCATGAACAACCTCCGGCAGATCGCCATCGCCATCGCCAGTTACAATGCCGACAACGACGATTACATGCCGCCGCTGAAATGGCGTGAGTCGGGCGGTAACAATCAATATCCGTACGAAATGTTCCGCTATAGTCCCCCGAATGTGACCCCGCCGACTTATGACACAGCGGGAGGTCCTTATAATCTGGGTTCGCTTTGGGCTTCGAAGGTCGGTACGGATGGGAAAATGTATTACTGCCCGAGCAACAACAAGGGCGACAACCGCGCGTGGGATTTCTACTCCCAGAAACGGGAGTGGCCGTGGGGTGGCGACCCGACGGCCTCCAACCCGGGCTACGTGCGATCTGGATACAGTTATTATCCGCAATCGAAGAATTCAAAAATGACTACCACGTCCATCGGCTCGCGCGACGTGCCTTATTGGCCGGATTACACCACGGCTCCGCAACCCCTGAAGGGTTGGATTTGTGTTCCCCTATTCAAGCAATCCGCGGTCAGTCCCATCAAGAGCATGGTCGTGGATGTGATTTTCAAATCGGTGGCGGATATTTCACATAAATCGGGCCGCGGCCAACCCGCGGGCTTGAATGCCACGTTTGGTGACGGTCACGTCATGTGGCAGAAGTACTCAAGATTGAAAGAAGGATTTGATGTCAACATCTGGGCCGGCATTGAAAGCGGCAACCCGGACGACATGAAATTTGCCGAAAGCTTTTGGGAACCCTAGTCGGGTTAAACCAGCAAGACATTTGCGTCGCTCCAGTTTTTCCCTGCGTGACTTCGATTTACCGTCTCAACCACCAACGAACATGAAAAAAATCCGTAATCTCCTACTAACGTCCGCGCTGCTGACCCTGGCTTCGGAATTTTCCTCCCAAGCGACAGTTTTTTTCAGCGATACCTTCGGCAGCAGCACGCTTAACAGTCTTACGCCAGCCGCGCCCACAAGCACCTCGACTGCCTATCAGCTCAGTTCTTCCAAGACTTGGGTGCCAACGCCGTCCATCGCTTCGGGTCATCTGACCTTCGGCATCAATCAAACCTCCAGCGGAGTCATCGAAGCCCAGGCCTTGTTTGCGGCCACGCCCGTGGCGTTGGTTCAGGCGGGCGACTACATCGAGCTGAGCGTGACGTTCACAAATGCCAGCGGGATCTTAAGCCAGGGCGGTCCCGTGGGATTCGGGCTATACAACGCTAACAGTGTGCAGCCAATCGCCGGCGGGCTTAACGCTACGGCAACGACCTCCGCCTCTGACAAGGCCACGGGTGGCGCGCAGAATTGGAAAGGCTACGTCATGCAGATCAATTTTACCGGCGCGAACTCCGGGTTCTTTGATCGCCAGCCCCAAACCGGCACCTTCAACAACAATCAAGAGTTGCTCACGAGCGGAAGTTCAAGCGCCAGCTATCGCAACCCCTCGGCGGCGGCCGTCGGGCCAACGACCTCCTCGCCTTCGGTCACGCTCACGGTCAGCAACCAATATACGGAGATTCTTCGTTACACCTTGACGTCCTCCAACGCGCTGCTGCTTGAGAGCTACCTCTATACCGGCCCGAATAACACCGGCACGCTGCTTTCCTCGAATGTCACCACCACCTCCGTCACGCCGCTCACCAGTGCGTTTGACGCCTTTGCCGTGGGCTGGCGCTCGACGGGGAATGCCACCAATAGTTTGATGGATATCAACGCCATCTCGGTCACGGGCCAAAGCACCGCGGTCACCACTCCGCCGGACATTCTGTCGCAACCGCTGGATGTCGTCGTACCTGCCGGTGCCGCATGCGCTTTCCAAGTCGTCGCCGACGGGTTTGGCATGACCTATCAGTGGAAACGTTATGGGACAAACCTCGTCAACGGGGGCAATATTTCCGGCGTCACGAGCGACACGTTGGTGATCAATCCGGCGAGCGCGGCTGACGTGGCTTCGGGCGGCAACGGTTATTACGTCGCTGTGACTGGTACCGGCAATTACACCACCAATTCCACCAAAGCTTCGCTGGCGTTGGGCACGGCCAAAAACCTCGTGTGGTCGGGCGTGGGCAACATCTGGGATTTGAACACGAACGCGAACTGGCTGGACGGCGCGAGCGCGGCGACGTTCAATTACGGTGACGCCGTGACGCTCGACGACACCGCGTCTGGTGGATTGCGCTTGATCACACTCATCGGCAAATACCTCAGCGCTTCATCGGTCACGGTGGACAGTACCCTCGCTTATTCGTTTCAGGCCTCGAGTACTGGCAGCTTTGCGGGGCCAGGCAAGCTGATCTACAAGGGCACAGGTCAATTCACGGTTGCCAATGCGAACACTTATAGTGGTGGCACGACCATCAGCAACTCAAGCGCGTTGCTGATTCTTAAAAACTACGCAGGTCTGGGCACCGGCCCCGTGACGCTGGCGAAAGCCGGCGGGCTGTTGCAAGTCACTGACTACGGCAACGCCAGCTTGGGCATCAACGGTGAGATCATCGTGGCTGACGATTTCACCATCGAGTTTGACGCCACGAGTTCGACTTCTGGTAGCGGCACTTTTTCGGGAGTTCTCCTGGGTAATCTTTCCGGCACGGCTGGCAAAACCCTGACGCTGAACGCGAATCCGATCAATACGACCACCAACCAGCGTGTGCGCGTTTACGGCTCCAATACCACTTACAATGCGAACCTCGTGCTCAATAACTCGCTGTTGACCTTGGCCCCGTACAACGCGAGTGGCGCGCAAGTCTATAACGGCGTCATCTCCGGCAGCGGCAGCTACACCCATCGCGGCAATGGCACCTCCATTCTCAACGGTCAGAACACCTATTCCGGCGGCACCATTCCTACTCAAGGCATCATCGCCTTTGGCGCGGACTCGGTCGGGAGTGTGACGTCCGGCCCGATAGGCACCGGCCCGCTTTTCATCGCGCCGGAAACCGGCAGCGCGAATGGCAACGGCCACGTGATTGCCTACGGCGGCGCCCGCACCATCGCCAATGCCATTCAGTATCCCAGCGGCACGAACAATCAGACCCTGATCATCGGCGGTACGAATAACCTGACTTTCACGGGAGCATACGCCCTCAACGGTCAGGACGGTCTGGGCACCGCGACGAATCGCTTCCTCAATGTAACCAACTCCGGCCTCACCACCATCTCCGGCGTCATCAGCGACAACAGCGCCGGTTACGGCCTCGTCAAGCTTGGCAGCGGCACGCTGGTTTTGGGCGGCAACGAAACCTACACGGGCCCGACGATCATCAGCAACGGCACCTTGCGCGTCAGCGGCTCGCTCGCGGCCGCCTCCGCCGTGACGGTCGCCACCAATGGCGTTCTCGGCGGCACCGGTACGGTCAACGGGTCCGTCACCGTCCAGCCCTTTGGCGCGATTGCTCCGGGCGCATCCATCGGCACGCTCAACCTCAACAACCTCACGCTCGGGGGTAACTTGAACATCGAAGTGAACCGCTCCGGTCCTGCCAGCGATTCGCTGAACGTGAGCGGCATCCTCACCAACTCCGGCACCGGCACGGTCAACGTCAGCAACGTCGGCGCGAACCTGCAAGCTGGCGATATCTTCACGCTGTTCAACAAGGCGCTCACGAATGGCAACGCGCTGACCATTACGGGCGGCGGCAGTTCCGTGACATGGAGCAACCGGCTGGCGGTGGACGGCAAGATTCAAGTGCTGGCGGTGGTGCCCACGACGCCGACGAACCTGACCTTCAACGTTTCCGGCAACACGGTCACCTTGAGTTGGCCGGGCAATTACCAGGGCTGGATTCTCCAGTCGCAGACCAACAACCTGAATTCCGGCATCGTCACCAACAAGAGCGCGTGGTACGATTGGCCGGGTTCGGAATCTGTCACCACTACCAATCTCCCGGTCAACCCGGCGAATCCGACAGTCTTCTACCGTCTGCGTTATCCGTGGACGCCGTACTTGCCGTAACCGGAGGAAAGACAATTAGCGGCAAAGCCGGGAGGCAACTCCCGGCTTTGCTTTTAGTACGAAAACAGACGATTTGTAACTGCCGATGAATGTCGTGAAATGTTGGATTGGAAGCAGGCTTCCGTTGCTCATTGTTGGTTGTTTGGCATCCGCGCAAGCTCCCGCGCAAAATCCGGCGCTGCCGACAATTCCCGCCAACACTTTTTACATCACCAACTACGGGGCGATTGGCGATGGCGTGTTCACGAACACGACGCCGATTCAAAACGCCATCAATGCCGCCAACACCGCCGGCGGCGGCACGGTGCGCGTGACGGCGGGAAATTTTCTGTGCGGCCCGCTCACCTTCGTCAACAACCTCAACCTCCAACTCGATGCCGGCGCGACGCTCACCCTGCTGCCGTACGGACAGTATCCCACCTATCCGTATCCCGATCCCGACGTTGGTTCCGTCACGCCGTTCATCAACGCCAGCAGCCTTCACGACGTGGAAATCAGCGGGACGGGCGTGATCGAGGGACAGGGCCTGCCGTGGTGGAACGCCTATCAAACCAACGCGCGCCCGACCATGGTCAATTTCTCCGCTTGCACGCGCGTGCTCATCCAGGACATCACTTGCTCCAACTCGCCGCAGCCCTTTCTCGTCGTCAAAGGCAAGGCCGGCAACGTGACGATTCAACGCGTAAAAATCTACGCGCCCTCCTCCGGCGCCTCGCCGCCCTCGCACAACACCGACGCCATTGATCTAGCCGAGACGAATGCCGTCATCCGGGATTGCACCATCAGCACCGGCGACGACAACCTCGCCGTCGGCAGCAGCGCCTCGGCGTCCTACGATATTCTCGTGACGAACTGTGTCTTCGGCGCGGGCCACGGTTGCAGCATCGGCAGTTACACTTCCGGCGGGGTCTCGAATCTCACGGTGATCAACTGTTCCTTCAACGGCACGGACAACGGCATCCGCCTCAAATCCCAACAAGGCCGCGGCGGCATCGTGCAGAACTGTAATTACTACAACCTCACCATGACCAACGTGGACTGGCCGTTCCTCATCTACAGCTATTACGAATACGGCCTCGGCACGCTCACTCCCCTCAACCTGCAAGCCGTGGACAACATTGCGCTCACCAATACGCCCACGTTCGACAAAACCCCCGTCTGGCGCAACATCAGCTTCAGCAACATCGTCGCCACGGTGCCCAGTGGTCGGCCACCGCTCATGATTTGGGGGCGGCCGGAGTCGCCCGCGTCCAACATCGTCTTCCGCGCCGTGAACCTCATCTCCAGTTCCACACTCGTGCCCGGCCTTTACGGGGTGACCAATCTGATTTTTGAGAATTGCACCTTCAATCTCCCCTCGAGCATCTACACCCTCCAACTCTACGACGCGCAGTTCAGCGTCACCAACAGCGCGCTCGTCACCAACCTCATCAAGCTTGATGGCCTCACCACCAACGGCGCGGTGAATTCGCTCGCGCTCTACAACGCCCGCGCCGCCGTCACCAAGACCAACGCCATCGCCTCCGCTCCGCTCGCACTGGCGAACAGTTTGTTGAACGTGACGAATCACTTCGCCCCTCCGCACGCCACGCCCTTCAACTTTG
>SCTL01000480.1 GCA_004297495.1 Verrucomicrobiota bacterium | reverse complement strand
CTGCCTGCGAGAATTGCTACGCGGAGCAATGGGCCAAACGGGTGGGCCAACAATTGTGGGGCAAGGCCGCGCCGCGCCGCTTATTTGGCGAAGCGCATTGGAAAGAACCGCTGGCTTGGAATGAATCGGCAAGAGTTGCACGACAACGACAGCGTGTTTTCTGCGCGAGCATGGCGGATGTTTTTGAGGAACGAGCCGAACTTGATGAGCCGCGGCTCCGTTTGTGGAAACTCATTGGCGCGACTCCGCACCTCGACTGGTTGTTGCTCACTAAGCGTCCGGAAAACGTCGGGCGCATGGCGCCGTGGGGCGAGACGCCATGGCCGCGAAACGTGTGGCTTGGCACGACGGTTGAGACTCAGCAACACGCCGAGAAGCGGCTGCCTCACTTGCTGAAGCACACAGCCGCAGTCCGGTTTCTGTCGTGCGAGCCGCTGCTCGGTAGTATTGACCTTTCTAAATGGTTCCAGCGCGATGGGCTTAATCCGATTGATTGGGTGATCGCAGGCGGCGAAAGCGGTCCTGGCGCACGCCCGATGCACCCGGATTGGGCCAAGAATTTGCTCAAGCAATGCCGCGATGCCAAGGTCGCGTTTCACTTTAAGCAATGGGGCCATTGGGTTCCTGCAGAGATTGCCGAACAGACCGCCAAGGTGACGGTCATCAACCTGCCAAAAGAGAAACCTGTGGAAATGGTTCGCCTTCCAAAAAAGGAAGCCGGGCGCATTCTTGACGGCAGAACGTGGGATGGCTTTCCAGCCATCCGCGTCCCTGCTCATGCCTGACGCCAAGAAAACCAACCCTGATGCCGGGCTGTTCAGCGAACTGCCGGAATCAAAACGACCCAAGCGGGTTGACGAGAGTAGATCTGCGGATGATGAGCAGCTTTTTGATTGGAGCAGCTGGCAGTCGAAGCTGCCGCCGCTGAAAAAGCACAGCGTGGCAAAACTAGATGTGCTGCGAAGCTACATCGAAGACTACATCACCATCCTCTGCACTGGGAATCCAGGACAAGACCGTTTTCGTCTCACGCTCGTGGACGGGTTTGCCGGTGGTGGCATCTATGAGGGAGATTCGTTCGGTTCGCCTTTTGTGCTTTTGCAGGCGGTGAAAGTGGCTGAAGCACGAGTGAACCAAACTCGCACCAAACCGCTCACCATCGAATGTAACTATTACTTTGTGGAAGCGGATGAGGCCGCTGCGAACTGCCTTGACTACCAACTCCGCCAGCGCGGCTACGCGCACGAAATTGGCAAAAGCATCACCTTGATTCGCGGGAAGTTTGAGACAGCATACGAACGAATCATCGCCGATGTGCAGCAGCGACACAGTCGCGGAGGCTCCCGCGTCATCTTCTTCCTCGACCAATGCGGCTACTCGGATGCGCCGCCACCGTTGTTGCGCGCGATTTCGGAAAAACTCAACTTGAAGGCGGAGTTCATCGTGAACCTCGCGATTGACTGGCTGACCACCTACCTTCGCGACGAAAAGACGTTTCGGAAGATTTATCCGAGTCTCGGCGTGGATGCAGTCTTGCCAATTGAGAAAGTCTTGGCCGCTGCAAAAAACGAAGCGTTCGACCCGCAGTATGTCGTCGAATCGCTCATCGGCCCGGCTTTCCAGCAGGTCTCCGGCAGTCCGTTCTTCTCTCCGTTCTACATCCAAGCTCCGAAATCCAACCGCGGCTACTGGCTTGTTCATCTCGCTCCCGCGCGGCGGGCGCGTTCGGCGATGCTTGATGTCCATTGGCGCGTTGGCAACGGATGCCGCCACTTTGGTCATACTGGATTGGATATGCTCTCGTTCAAATCGGACGCCAACCCTAGCGGCTATCTGACAGGATTGGAGTTCGGCGAAAGCATTCGGTCGAGCGTAAAGGACAAACTCACGCACGACTTGTCTCGCGAGATTCGAGACAAACACTCCGCTGGCATTTCCTACCGCGAGTTCCAAGACGCCTATTGCAACCGCACGATGGCGAATGATGAAATCGTCCGGCAGGTGCTCATTCGTCTGATGCAAGAGGGAGAGATTGATGTTTCCGGGAAGCAGGGCGGGGCCAAGCGGGTGGATTCCATTGTGCCGGACGACATCATCAAGCCGGGAACGGGCCGCGTATTACTTGTGGTTCCGCGTTCCCCGAAGAAGCGCAAATAAAACATCGCGCTTGGAATTGCGGGTGCAGCAAAAGCGTGGAAACGCGGGCGAGTCGTTTAATCCAACCGACAATACGCCGCCAACCCCTGCAAGCCGCCCTCGCGACCGAAGCCGCTTTCCTTGTAGCCGCCGAACGGACTCGTCGGGTCGAACTTGTTGTAGGTGTTCGCCCAGACGACGCCGGCGCGCAGCTTGTTGACCATCTTGAAAATCTTGCTGCCCTTGTCCGTCCACACGCCCGCGCTCAAACCGTAGGGGATGTTGTTCGCGCGCTCGAACGCCTCCTCCGGCGTGCGGAACGTCATCACGCTCAACACCGGCCCGAAAATTTCCTCCGACGCCACGCGATGCGCGTGCGTGACGCCCGTGAGAAACGACGGCGCAAACCAATATCCTTTCGCCGGAAGCGTGCACTGTGTCTGCGTCAACTCCGCGCCTTCGTCCACGCCGCTTTGCACCAGCTCGCGGATTTTTTCGAGCTGCGGCCGCGAATTGATCGCGCCAATGTCCGTGTTTTTGTCGAGCGGATTGCCGACGCGCAACGTCTGGATGCGATCGCGCAATTTCTTGATGACCTTGGAATAAATCCCTTCCTGCACGAACAGCCGCGAGCCCGCACAACAAACGTGGCCCTGGTTGAAATAAATTCCGTTGATGACGCCTTCGATGGCCTGATCAATCGGCGCGTCCTCGAACAAAATGTTCGCCGCCTTGCCGCCGAGTTCGAGCGTGAGCTTCTTCTTCGTGCCCGCGACCGCCTGCGCGATGCGCTTGCCGACCTCCGTGCTGCCGGTGAACGCAAGCTTGTTGATGTCCGGATGATTGACGAGCGCTGCGCCGGTTTCGCCCGCGCCGGTGACAATGTTCACCACGCCCTCGGGAAGCTCCGCCTCCTGAAAAATCTGCGCCAGTCGCATCGCAGTGAGCGACGTTGTTTCCGCCGGTTTCAAAACAACCGTGTTGCCGCACGCGAGCGCGGGCGCGATTTTCCACGCGGCCATGAGCAGCGGAAAATTCCACGGAATGATCTGCCCCGCGACGCCGAGTGGCTGCGGCGTTTTTCCGGGGAACGCGTATTTCAACTTGTCCGCCCAGCCCGCGTAATAAAAAAAGTGCGCGGCCACGAGCGGCAAATCCACGTCGCGACTCTCCTTGATGGTCTTGCCGCCGTCCATCGTTTCGAGCACGGCCAGCTCGCGCGACTTCTCCTGGATGATGCGTGCGATGCGATAAAGATATTTGCCGCGCTCGCGTCCCGGCATCTTGCTCCAGACCTTGTCGTAAGCCTTGCGCGCCGCCTTCACCGCAGAATCCACGTCGTCAGCATTCGCTGCAGCAATCGTCGTGAGCGTCTGTTCGGTGGCGGGATTGATGGACTCAAAATATTTTCCCGACGTCGGCGCGACGAACTTGCCGTTGATGAACAACTCGTGCTGTGGCGCGATGACGTAATTTTTGGAATCCTCCGGTGCAGGCGCAAAGTCCCACTTGTTGCCGAAGTTCAACCGGCGTTCCTTCAACGGCACGACGGGATGCGCGGCGTGTTTGGCGGGCACAACGGCGCGACTGGAACTCTTGCGGCGGACGGGACTGGTTGCAGCTTTCATGCGTGAAACCGTAGCAAAGGAAAAAGTGATTGCCAGTCCAAAGCAGTCACGGCGCGCGACCGTCCCGGTCGCAGCACAGCCGGGTGTGAAGGAGGGTTGGAGAATTTGAAAGCCCACCTCGCCGTCAAGTGCTGCGGACGGGACGTCCGCGCGCCGTTCGCGTCGGCTTCCATTTCCATCATTGATTTGGCGGCGCTCGTTTGGTGTCCTACGTGGCTGACATTCATGAGTTCAAACGAACAAGCTCAGGACCATTCCGACATCGCCGCCAAGCCATCCGCCGCCGTGGCGCCCAGAAAATTGCTCGTCGCCAACCGCAGCGAGATCGCCATCCGCGTTTTTCGCGCGGCCACGGAACTCGGCTTTCGCACCGTCGCGATTTACGCGCAGGAGGACCGGCTTGCCATCCATCGCTTCAAGGCGGATGAGGCCTATCTCGTCGGCGCGGGCAAAGGGCCGGTCGGAGCGTATCTCGACATTCCTGGCATCATCGCGCTGGCGAAGGAAAAAGGCGTGGAGCTCATCCATCCCGGCTACGGTTTTCTTTCCGAGAACGCGGAGTTCGCGAAAGCGTGCGAAGAGGCGGGCATCACGTTCGTTGGCCCGCGCGTCGAGTTGCTGCGCAAGATGGGCGATAAAACTGCCGCGCGTTCGCTCGCGCAAAAAGTTGGCGTGCCCACGTTGCCGGGAACGGAAGACGCGATTGAAGATCGCGCCGAGGCGTTGAAGGTCGCGAAGGAAATCGGTTTCCCGCTCATCATCAAAGCCGCGTTCGGCGGCGGCGGACGCGGGATGCGCGTCGTTCACAAGCCCGGCGATCTTGCTGACCTGCTCGACGAAGCGCAGGGCGAAGCGGGCCGCGCGTTCGGAAATCCCGCCGTGTTTCTGGAGCGCTACATTCCGCGTGCGAAACACATCGAGGTGCAAATTCTCGGCGACCGCCACGGCAACGTGCTTCATCTGCACGAACGGGATTGCTCGGTGCAACGCCGGCATCAGAAAGTCATCGAGATCGCGCCGTCAGTCGGACTTGATTCACAAGTGCGCAAGGAACTTTGCGACGCGGCGGTGAAACTTTGTCGCGAGGTGAAATACGACAACGCGGGCACGGTCGAGTTTCTTTACGACCTCGACACGAAGGAATGGTTCTTCATCGAGATGAACCCGCGCATCCAGGTCGAGCACACCGTCACGGAAGTCATCACGGGCATTGATCTCGTGCGCTCACAGATTCTCGTGGCGCAGGGGCACGAGTTGTTCGGGCCGGAATTGCAAATGCCGTCGCAGGAAGAAATCCCGCGCAATGGCTGCGCCGTGCAATGCCGTATTACCACCGAAGACCCCGAGGCGAAGTTCAATCCCGATTACGGCCGCATTCTCACGTATCGCAGCGCGGGCGGTTATGGCGTGCGGCTCGACGGCGGCATGGGCTACGCCGGCGCGGTCATAACGCCATTTTACGATTCGCTGCTGGTGAAGGTCACGGCATCCGGACGCACGTTCGAGCACGCGCTGCAACGCATGGACCGCGCGCTTCGCGAATTCCGCATTCGCGGCGTCAAGACCAACATCCCGTTTCTCGAAAACGTCATTCACAACGAAACTTTCCGCGGCGGCCAGGCGACCACGACGTTGATAGACACCACTCCCGAGCTTTTCAAACTCAAAGCCCGCCGCGACCGTGCGACGAAGCTGCTGCACTACATCGCCGACGTGACGGTGAACGGTAATCCGCAGACGAAAGGTTTTGCGCCCAAGGAGAATTTCAAACCCGCGCGCGTTCCGGCATACGACCACAAGCAAATCCCGCAGGAAGGCACGCGACAGTTGTTGCTCAATCTCGGACCGCGAAAATTCGCCGACTGGATTCTTCGACAGAAACCGTTGCTCATCACGGACACGACGCTGCGCGACGCGCATCAATCGCTCTTCGCCACGCGTCTGCGCACGTACGACATGCTTGCCATCGCGGATGCCATCGCGCGACGCACGCCGAATTTGTTCAGTTTGGAAATGTGGGGTGGTGCGACGTTCGACACGGCGATGCGTTTCCTTCACGAAGATCCGTGGCTGCGGCTGCGCGTGTTGCGTGAACGGATTCCGAATATTTGTTTCCAGATGCTTTTCCGTGGCTCGAACGCGGTGGGCTACTCGAATTATCCGGACAACGCAGTCGCCGGCTTCGTGAAGCACGCGGCGGAGGCGGGCATTGATATTTTCCGCATCTTCGATTCGCTGAACT
Source organism: Verrucomicrobiota bacterium (assembly GCA_004297495.1). GTDB lineage: Bacteria > Verrucomicrobiota > Verrucomicrobiia > Limisphaerales > JADLHS01 > SCTL01. The sequence continues at coordinate 5,519 of SCTL01000480.1, read as the reverse complement.
ATCTGCCGAATCTCAAGGTCGCGATGGAAGCGGTGCAGGAAACGCACGCGGTTTGCGAAGCGGCGATCTGCTACACCGGCAATATTCTCGACAAGTCGCGGAAGAAATACTCGCTGCGCTACTATGTGAAGCTCGCGAAGGAACTCGAGCGAATGGGCGCGCACATTCTTGCGATCAAAGACATGGCGGGCCTTTGTCGTCCGGCGGCGGCGCACGCGCTGGTCAAGGCGTTGAAGGACGAAGTCGGCATCCCGATTCACTTTCACACGCACGATTCCAGCGGCACGGCCTCGGCCTCGGTGCTCGAAGCGGCGGCGGCGGGAGTTGACATCGCGGACTTGGCGATTGCTTCGGTGTCGGGTTCGACGAGCCAGCCGAATTTGAATTCCATCGTCGCCGCGCTGCAATTCACCAAGCGCGACACGGGCCTCGACCTCGCCGCGCTCGATGAGTTCGGAGATTACTGGGAACAGGTGCGGGGGTATTACGCGCCGTTCGATACGGCGCCCAAGACCGGCAGCGCGGAAGTTTATTTGCACGAGATGCCGGGCGGACAATTTACGAACCTGAAAGAGCAGGCGCGCGGCATGGGCATCCTGCACAAGTGGCCGGAGATCGCGCGCACCTACGCGGATGTGAATCTGCTTTTCGGCGACATCGTGAAGGTCACGCCCAGCAGCAAGGTCGTCGGCGACATGACGATGTTCCTCATCACGCACGGCATCAAGCCGGCGGACGTGGTGAATCTCGAACCCGGCAGCGTGCCGTTTCCGGAGTCGGTCATCGAGATGCTCTCCGGCGGACTCGGCAAACCGATGGGCGGCTGGCCGAAGAAGTTGCAACACGTCGTGCTCGGCAAACGCAAACCGTTGCGCGGTCGTCCGGGCGCGGCGTTGAAGCCGCTCAATTTCAAAAAAATCCAGGGCGACCTCGAAACGAAACTCAAACGCGAGGCCACGCTCGACGACGTTCACAGCTTTGTGATGTATCCCGAGGTGTTCAACGACTTCGCGAAGAAGCAACGCGACTTCAGCGATCTCTCCGTGCTGCCGACGCCGGCGTTTTTTTACGGCATGAAAGCGAGCGAGGAAATTTCCATCGAGATCGAGGAAGGCAAGACACTCTTCGTCCGGCTCGTGAACGTGAATCCGGTGGACGCCGAGGGCAAGCGGGCGGTGATCTTCGAGTTGAACGGCATGACGCGGCAGATGTTCATCCAGGACCGCTCGGTGCAGCCGAAGGTGAAGGCGCGGGAGAAGGTTGATCCCGCCGTGCCCGCGCAAATCGGCGCGCCGATTCCGGGACTCGTCACGGCCGTTGCCGCCAGCACGGGCACGAAGGTCGCGAAGGGCGACAAGCTCATTACGCTCGAAGCAATGAAAATGCAGACGACGATTTACGCGCCGTGCGACGGCGTTGTCGAGAAGACGCTCGTGCAAGTCGGCGACACGGTGGAGAGCAAGGATTTGCTGATGAAGCTGCGCGCGGCGTGACCGCGACAACCTGAGTGTGAGCAAATCCAACTTTACAAGCAGTCCGCCGCCGTGCCACGCTGACGGGACTATGTGGAAGAAATTGTTTTTGCTTTTGCTCGTGCCGCTGATGTTCACCGGCTGCGCCGGCACGTTCACGAACCTCTCGGCCCGGCAACAGCCCCGCAATCCGAACAACCTTTACTCCGTCGGCGTGGCGTTTCACACGCGGCAGAAATCGTTGCGCTGGGAAAGCATTCAGCCCATGGTCGTCGTGAATGGCGAAAATTATCCGCTGCGCAAAACGCCCATCGTCGAGAATCGCTGGGAAGGTTTGATTCCCGTCGCGCCCGGCACGAAGGCGGCGGATTACCACTTCGTCTTCAAATACCAGTATGATTACTTCGGCGGGCCGCGCTCCGAGAGCGCCATGTCGCCGAACTATCATCTGAACATCCTCGGTCAGTAAATCCGGCGGTAGAGTTCCAGAAAATCTGCGGCGCAGATCGGGTGAGGATTGAATCCCGCTGTCCATTGCGTCGCGGCTTCCTCCGCGAGTGACGGGAGAAGTTTTTCCGCGACTCCGCACTCGCGCAACGAACCAGGCTGGCCAGTGAGTTGCAACAATTCCTCCAGCCGCCGCGCCAGTTGTTCCGAACCGGAAACGGCATCGCGAGCGGAAGCCAAACCGGCGGCGGTCGCCAGTTGTTCATAAACCTTCGCGCTGTCGGCGTGGGCGGAGTTGAATCTTACCACGCCAGGCAACATCAATCCCACCGCGTGGCCATGCACGATGCCGCAACGCGCCGTCAGCGGATTCGCCGCCGCGTGCGCCGCGCCGAGCATGGAATTCTCAATGGCCGCGCCCGCGTAGGCCGCCCCGAGTTGCATTCGCGCGCGCGCCGGCAGGTCGTCAGGCTGAGTCAGCACAAGAGGAAACGCGTTCACGCACAATTCAAACGCCGCGCGGGAAAGTTTTTGGGAAAGCTCGTTGTGCTTGGTGGTCACCGCCGTTTCCACGGCGTGCGCCAGCGCGTCAATGCCCGTGCAAGCGGTGACGCGCGTCGGTTGCGAGACCGTGAGCGCGGGATCGAGCAGAGCGATGCGCGCTGCACACTTGGGATCGAGGCACGCCATTTTCTGATGCGTCACTTCATCAGCGATCAATGCGGCGCTCTGCAATTCACTGCCCGTGCCGGCGGTGGTCGGGATGGCGATGAACGGCAACATGGGCTTGGTCGCTTTGCCCACGCCCCAGTAATCCTGCATCCGCCCGCCGTTGGTCAGGATGAAATTGCAACCTTTGGCCGTGTCCATCGCGCTGCCGCCGCCGAGTCCCACGATTCCATCAACGCCCGCCGCGCGCGCCGCCGTCACGCAATCTTCGACGCAGCGCGTCGTGGGATTCTCCTTGGCGCGATCGAAGACTGTCACGCGCAATGCAGCGGCTTCGAGCAATCGTTGCACACGACCAGCGTGGCCGGCGGCCACGAGGCCGGCATCGGTGACGAGCAGCAGATGTTTCACGCCGAGTTCGCGCGTGAGTTCGCCGACGCGCTCGACGCTGCCGACACCGAAGATGAGTTTGGTGCGCGAAGGAAATTCCATCGGCTGCAATTCTCCTTCGCGTAAATCAGTGGCTTCGTTCGGCATGGTCGTTCGACCGCAACTTAATGGAATTCATTCAACGCGGGCAAGGCGGGTGAAATTGTGAGCGGAGACAAATCTTTACCAGCCGATTCCTTTTCACAAGCCGGTGGGATGATCGAGAAACGACCACGGCACGCGGAATTTTTTGGAGAGCAGCGCCGCGAGCGCTTTCACGCCGAACGTTTCCGTCGCGTAATGGCCGCCGTAGAAAACATTCAAACCCAGTTCCTCCGCCAGCGCGTAAGTCCAGTGCGGGCCTTCGCCGGTGATGAAAGTGTCGAGGCCGGCTTTCGCGGCGTCGGCCAGGTTTGAGCCTGCGCCGCCGGTCACGATGCCGATGCGCCGGCAGGTTTTCGGTCCGCCGGGAAGGAGTCTGGGTTTGTCGCGGAGGATGCGCGTGAGTTTGCGCGCGAGTTCATCGCGCGAAATTTCAGTCTTGGTTTCCAGGCCGATGCACTGACCGTGACTTTCCATGAATGGCCGGAGCGGTTTCAATCCGAGCGCGGCGCAAAGCTGCGCGTTGTTGCCGAGCTTGGGATGCAAGTCGAGCGGCAGATGCGAGCTGTAAACGGCGAGGTCGTTTTCAATGAGCAATCGGAGCAGTTCGTATTTCTTTCCGGTCCACGGATGCGAGGGCGACCAGAACAAGCCGTGATGCACGATCAGCAAATCCGCTTTCGCTGCGATGGAGAGCTTCACGGTGGCGAGGCTCGCGTCCACGGTGGCGGCGATGCGCGTGACGCGGCCGGAGTTCTCGACTTGCAAACCGTTCACCGCGCCGTCGTAGTCGCCGACCTCGCGCGTGCGCAAGGTGGCGTCGCAGAATTTCACGATGCTGGAAAGTGAGGCGGTTGCCATGCCGTGAGGGAAACAGGATTGCGGGCGCGTGCAAAGACGGAAATGAGCAACACGAAACACGAGAAGTTGTTCACAGCCTGTGAAAAGATTTTCGAAGCGCTTATTGCAATCTGCGCGCAGCTTTTTATGCTTCGCTCGGTTTGAAACATTCTCGATGAGCAATCCGAACGAAGCGGCGCCAGCGTGGGACATCCAGGCGGCGCGCAATCTCTATAACATCCACCGCTGGGGAGCGAAGTATTTCGACATCAACGAAGCCGGGCGCGTCGTGGCGAAGCCGCTCCAGGAAGCGGGCATCGCGGTGGACATCACGGACGTGATCGAAGAGGCGAAGGGCCGCGGGCTGAAGTTTCCATTGCTGATCCGCTTTCAAGACATCCTGCGCAATCGCGTCGAGTCCATCAATCTCGCGTTCCGCAACTCGATCACCGAGTTCAACTATCAGGGCAAGTATCGCGGCGTGTTTCCGATCAAGGTGAACCAGCTTCGCGAAGTCGTGGAAGAAATTCTCGACGCGGGCAAGCCGTTCGACTTCGGTCTTGAAGTTGGCAGCAAGCCGGAACTCTTCGCTGGACTCGCGTTGCAGAAAGACATCGGCAGCCTCATCATTTGCAACGGTTACAAGGACGCGGATTTCATCAAGATGGCGTTGCTCGGCACAAAGCTGGGCAAAAAAGTCATCATGGTGGTCGAGAAGCTCGAAGAGTTGCGGCAGATCATCAACGTGTCGAAACAACTCGGCGTCGAGCCGCTGGTGGGCATTCGTGCGCGCCTACTGGCGAAAGGCGCGGGGCGCTGGGCCGAGAGCGGCGGCGAGAACGCGAAGTTCGGTTTGAGCACGGCGGAAATTCTGGCCGCGCTGGAAATGCTCAAGTCAGAAAACCTCGGGCATTGTCTCAAGCTGTTGCATTTCCACATCGGCTCGCAGGTGCCGGACATTCTTACGGTGAAGAAGGCGGTGCAGGAAGCGGCGCGGTTCTACGCGAAGATCCACAAGATGGGTTTCGCCATCGAATACCTGGACGTGGGCGGCGGCTTGGGCGTGGATTATGACGGCAGCCGGTCGGCGTTCGACAGCTCGACGAATTATTCGTTGCAGGAATACACGAACGACATCGTGTATTACGTCGCCGACGTCTGCAACGCGGAGAAAGTCCCGCACCCGGACATCGTGAGCGAAAGCGGACGGGCCATCGTCGCGCATCACAGCGTGCTGGTCGTGGAAGTGTTTGGCGCGATTGCGAAGACGCGGCCCGATCTCGCGGTGGCGTGCGGCGAGAACGAGCATCCGATTGTCCGCGAGTTGTGCGACATGAAGAAGAATCTCGCCAAGCTCAACAAGCTGGAGGCGTATCACGACGCGCAGGAACGCCGCGACGACGCGCAACACATGTTCACGCTGGGCATGATGGATTTGCCGGACAAGGCCAAGCTCGAAAATCTCTACTGGGAAATCAGCCAGGAAGTCGTGGAGAGTTTCAAGGGCCAGGCCTACATCCCGGAGGAAATCCGCAAACTCGAAGACAGTCTCAGCGATCA
>SCTL01000479.1 GCA_004297495.1 Verrucomicrobiota bacterium | reverse complement strand
CCGCCGGGCTTGATGTTCTCGAAGTAACGGAAGATCTGGTAGCTCTCGTATTGCTGGAGGTTCTGGTCAGTGATTTCCGGGTCACGCGTCTCCGTGCCGGTGTAGATGCCGTCGAACAGGCGCGGCTGTTTGTCGAGATCAAAGCCCGAACCGTGGAAGTGCTCATACCAGTTCGGAAACTTGATCACCATCTTCACCTTCGGATTCACCGCGCGCGCCGGCTTGAGCAGCAGGTTCTCGGACGCTCCGTTCATCAGGTCGAGGCGGAACTGTGTCCAGCTCCGGTCGCCTTTCGCCGCGATGTCGGAATCGAACTTCGTCGTGACGAAGAAGAAGTCGTCCTGGATCACCTCGTCGAAATGCTTTGCCGCGCACTCCACCGCGCGTTTGATGAATGCGCGATCCGCCGGGTCGGTGTAGCAGAACGAACGGAACTGTCCCCAGCCGCCATCTGACAAGCACATGCCGCCCGCCACGCTTACGCCGCGCTCCGTGAAGAATTTCTTCACCTGCGTGATCAATTGATCGCCCGCAAGAGTGCGGTCGCGCTGCACTTCGATATAAACCTTGTCCACCTTGAGCTGCGTGTGGATGCGCTCCCAATCGCTGGCGAGCTTTTGCGGATTTTGAAATCCGAGCAGCACGCCGACCGGAATGTAAACCGCTGTGGTGAAGTTGGTGTATTGCCCGGCGCTCGCTCGCGAGGCGATGGCGCAGCAGGCGGCGACAAGCAACGTCGCGGCGAGGCGGCGGAGCGACCGCAACGAAAACAATTTCATAAAAGTCTCAGGGGTTGGTGGCTGGCGAGTTGGCCGCCGCCAGTTTTACAGCAAACGGCTTGTTGACCTTCCACGTCCCGCTGGTTTTGGTGAGCGTGACTTGCTCAAGCTGGTTGTCCTTCGGCAGGCACACCAGCGCCTTCGCCGACGTCGCCTCCTTGGCGAACACGGAAAGTTCCACCTTCGACCAGTCCATCTGCGCGGTGGATTGCGCGAGCGGCAATTGCGGAATCGCCGCACCATCGCGCACCATGACGACCGCCCGCACCAGCCCGGCCTCGATCGTGTGCCAGCCGCCCGCGTAAGCCTTGCCGCTCTGATAATCCACCCAGTTGCCCGGCGGCAGATACACGGCGCGGCTCTTCTCGCCTTCGTGCATCAGCGGCGCGACCAAGAGGTCCGAGCCGAAGCAGAATTGGTCGTCCACCTGCCACGCGCCGGGATCGTTCGGGAACTCGACGAACAACGCGCGCAACATCGGCAACCCGCGCTCGGAGGAATCCTTCGCCTGCGCATAGATGTAGGGCATGAGTTGATAGCGCAGCTCGACGGTGCGACGGAATTCCGCCATGAACGCCGGGCCGTATTCCCACGGCTCTTTCGGCGCGGTTCCGTGACAGCGCGTGTGCGAGGTGAAAATGCCCAGCGCCAGCCAGCGCAAATACAAATCCTCGCTCGCCCGCGCAGTAAACCCGCCCACGTCGTGACTCCAGAACGTGAAGCCGCTCAGGCCGAACGACAGCCCCCCGCGCAATTCCGCCGCCATGCCCTGATCCGTGCTCTCCGCGTCGCCGCCCCAGTGGAGCGGATACCGCTGGCTGCCCGCCCACGCACTGCGCGCCCAGATGATGTTCTCGCCCGTGGTTTGCTTCGTGACGTCAGCGACGGCTTTGTTGTAACGGAGCGGATAAAAATTGTGCTCGTAGAAACCCGTGCGGCCCGACGCGAACAAGCCGTCCGCCGGCGCGGCTTCGCCGAAGTCCACCTTGATCGCGCCCACGCCGAGCTTGAGCAGGTTCGCGAGTTTGGCCTGATACCACGCGACGGTGGCGGGGTTTGAAAAATCCAGCACGGCGTCTTCGTAAGGCAGATTTCCCTTCGCATCGCGCACGACGAGATTCTTCTCGACGAGTTCGTTGAACAGCGTGTTCTTCGGCACGAAGTAGGGCAGTTGCCAGAGCGAAATGCGGAAGCCGCCGCTCTTGAGGTCGGCGATCATCTTCGCGGGATCGGTGAAGCGCGATTTCGAGAACTGGTAATCGCAACGCCAGTCGGTCTCGAACCAGCCGGTGTCGAGATGCAGCACGTCGCAGGGAATCTTGTTCTCGCGCAGCTTCGCGGCGACGTCGCGCGTTTCCTTCTCGCTGAAGTAAGTGCAGCGGCTCATCCACAGGCCGAACGACCACGGCGGCGGCATCGGCGATTTGCCGGTGAGCTTGGTGTATTCGTCGAGAATCGCCTTCGGCTCGCCGAGGAAGACGAACAAGTCCAGTTCGTCGTCACCGATCATGAGCGAGTTGATGCCGCTGAAATAATTCCCGAAGTCGCACGTGACCGGCGTCGTGGTGTGGATGAACATGCCGTAGCCGCGGCTGCTCATGAAGAAGGGAATCGGCTTGTAGATCTCATGGCTCTGGACGCCGTTGCCGTCATCCGTCCATAGCACAACCTTCTGCCCACGCTTATCGAAACCGGTGAAGGATTCGCCGCAGCCGAAAATCTTTTCGCCGGGCGACAGCGTGAACACCGCCGCCATGCTGCGCGAGTAATCCGCCGTGCGCCGCACAAACGAAAACGGCAGGATCGGCGTGTAGCTGGTCTTGTTGTCCTCCGCGTGATCGGTCTGCGTGAGCAGCTTGCCCTGCGCGTTGCGAATCTCGATGTGCCAGGGTTTCTCGACAATCGTCACCGACCCGAACGCGCTGGTGTAGCGATGGCCGTTGGCGACCTTGGAGTATTTCCACGAACCGTCCTTCGGCACTGGGCCGGCAAGCATGAGTTCATCCGGCGGCTTGTGGAACTGCGGCCCGCTCGCGGCGCGGATGCGGATCGTCTTGGGTGAGACGAACTCGATGGCGAACGGCAGCTCGGGATTCGCGGCATATTCGTTCGCAGGGAATTCATTCGGCGGAACAGGATTGATCACGCCGAGCATGTTGTCGAAAGCCTGCCGTGTGACGTATTCGGCGCGCTGCCAGGTGATCTTGCCCGTAGCCGTCGCGGGATCGAACTGCGCGAGTTTGTCGGCGAGGTAATAGCTGTTCGCGAAGTCGCGGAAGTCGCCGATGACGTCCACGGGTTCGTTGAGCAGCCGGGGTGCGGGAGTCGCGGCGAGGGCGCTCGGATTCCCAAGTAGAAGTGCGCCACCAAAACCAGCAGCCAACAAAGTCGAAGGAAAAATGTTTCTCATTTTGAAATTCCGGATTCCCAAGTCAGGCCAGAGCCGCGTTTGAACAGCGGTTTGGCCTCGCGGTCGTCGCTGCGCAGGTGCGCGTTGCTCGCGGGCCAGAGGCGCGGGAGTTTGCCAGTGGGTTTGAAGTCGCCAAATAGCACGTCCGCCAGGCCTTGGCCTTCCGAGCCCGGCAGCCACGCCGCGACAAACGCGCGACTTTCATCCAGCGCCGAACCAAGAATCAACGGGCGACCGGAAAGCAGAATCGTCACGACCGGCGCGCCAGTGGCTTTCGCCTTGGCAATCAGCACCGCGTCCTTCTCCGGCAAATCAAGCTGCTTGCGATCGCCCGCGCCTTCGGCGTAAGGTGCTTCGCCAACCACGACAATCACCGCGTCGGCGTTTTTCAAATCGCTGCCGTCCGGCGAAAATGTCACCTGCGTTTCCGGCGAAACCGCCTGGCGGATGGCGGCGAGAATCGTTGTGCCGCCGCGCGTCACGTCGCCGTGCTTGCCCTGCCAGTCCACGGTCCAGCCGCCGCATTGCGCGCCGAGGTCATCCGCCGCCGCGCCGACGACCGCGAGACGCTTGATGTTCTTCGCGAGCGGCAGCGCGCGGCCTTCGTTCTTCAGCACCACGAGCGATTCGCGCACGCACTGGCGCGCGACTGCACGGTGCTCGGGCGAGCCGATGGACGCAGTGAGCGCGGGATCAACGGCGGTGTTCTCAAACAGGCCCATCTCGTATTTGACCCGCAGAATCCGCAGCACGGCGTCATCAATGCGCGACTGCGGCACTTTCCCGGCGGCGATGAGTTCCTTCAGCTTCGCGCTGAACTCGACGTAGTTGTTCGGTTTGCCCGGCGGGTTCGGGATCATGATCATGTCCAGCCCCGCGTTGATGGAGCGCTCGATGCAAAACTTGAAATCGTTCGTGTTGATCTGATCAATCGCCGCCCAGTCGGAGACGATGAAGCCGCGGAAGCCGAGTTCGCCCTTGAGCACGTCGGTGAGAAGATATTTTTGCCCGTGCAACTTCTCGCCATTCCAACTGTTGTAGGAGGCCATGATGCTGCCGACGCCGGCTTCCACGGCCGCGCGATACGGCGGGAGATGCACTTTGCGCAGCGTCGCCTCGTCGCAAATCGTGTTGCCCTGGTCCACGCCGTTGCTCGTACCGCCGTCGCCGAGGAAATGCTTCGCGCACGCGAGCACCGAGGTCGGGTCGGCGGAAAGTTCTTTGCGCTGAAAGCCAATCGTCGCGCCGACGCCGAGCGGCGAAACCACTTCCGGATCGTCGCCGTAACCTTCGTAGGTGCGCCCCCAGCGCGGGTCTTGCGGAACGGTGACGCACGGCGCGAATGCCCAGCGCATGCCCGTGCCCGCACATTCCTGCGCCGTCACGCGTTCGGCCTGCTCGACGAGCTTCGGATCGTGCGTCGCGCCCAGACCGATGTGGTGCGGGAACACCGTCGCTCCATCCACGTTGTTGTGTCCGTGAACGGCGTCAATGCCGTAGAGGATAGGAATCTTGAGACGCGTTTGCAGCGCGTGCGATTGGAATTCGTTGACGAAGTTCAGCCAGTCCTGCGCCGTGTTGCCGCTTGCGGGATCGGACGTGCCGCCGCTGAGAACCGAGCCGAGGAAATACTTCTGCACGTCGCTCTTGTCCTTCAGCGCGGAGGAATCCACCTGGACCATCTGGCCGATTTTCTCGTCGAGCGTCATGCGCGCGAGGAGCGCCTTGGCCTCAGCCTCGCGTGCCGAGAACAAGGGAGCGCTGTGGGCGGCGACAGTGAAGGAAGCAAGCGCGGTGATGGTGGCGGCGGTTTTGAAGACGGTGCAGTTCATTGATGGCAAACAGGATTGATAAACCTGGTTCGACCAGA
>SCTL01000478.1 GCA_004297495.1 Verrucomicrobiota bacterium | reverse complement strand
GCGCTCCAACCGGAGGGCGCGTCCCAGCACTCGGCGACGACCGGGCAAAGCTCGATGCGATGCCCGCGCGCGGCGATGCGATGGCCGAGTTGATAATCATCCGCCAGACAATCCGCCAGCACCTTGAACCCGCCGATCTCCGCCAGTTGCCGCCGCCGCGTGAGCATCACCGCACCGAGCGCGAAATCCAGCGGCTTGAGACTGCGGGACTGCAACACCTGGCTCCAAAAATCCGCGTTCACCGCGATCGCTTCCCAGCGCATCGCGACATTCGCGGGATTCGCGAGTTGATAAAAGCAATTCACCAAACCGATGCGCTCGTCGCGCAGCGGCATGACGGCGTTGGCGAGAAAATCCGCCGGCACGCGCACGTCGGCGTCGCTCACGACGATGAGTTCATGTTTCACGAGCGGCTCAAGCTGCGCGAGCTTGGAAACTTTTGCGTTCGCGCCGAGCCGTTCGGGGGAAACGACAAGTTGCGCGTCGTGCTGGGGAAATTCTGCCAACAATTTTCTGACCACGACAGCGGCGGAATCCTCCGCGCTCGCAACCCCGAAAAGAATTTGCATCGCTCCCGCGTGATCTTGCGTGAACCAGCTTCGCAGGCAGGCTTCGGTGTGGGCGTCACTGCCTTTGAGCGGTTTCAACAACGTGACTGCGGGCGCAAACGTGGTGTCCGCCGCGCGTGTGTGCAGGGGAAAGCGTCGCGCGACGATCCATTGCCAGATCGTCAAACCCAGGCTCAAAACCGCAAGCGCTCCGAAGAGGATGCCGAGAAACACGGCCCGTTCCTAAACGCAGAGTGCCGGCGACGCAAGCGTAGAGTTGCGCCTTGGTAAAAGCTTGCACGGTCAAGCCGCTTCTTTTAATTTTGGCGCTAGTGTGACGGCAAGTCGTCTCCATCTTTTCCGCGCGAGAAGATGGAGTTTTGCTCTCCGGGTTGGTAGCTCAGTTGGTAGAGCAGCCCCGAAAGTTTTCGGGGTTGGTTCAGGGTTCGAGTCCCTGACGAAACAGATTTTTGGGTTGGTAGCTCAGTTGGTAGAGCAGTGCCCTTTTAAGGCATTGGTCCAGGGTTCGAGTCCCTGCCAACCCACCATTTTCAAATCCATGCCCTGGGTTTACATGCTTCGCGGCGCTTCGGGCCGGCACTATATCGGCTCAACGAACAATCTGACGCGCAGGCTGGAGGAGCATCGGCGCGGCCAGACTCATTCAACCGCACGACTGGGAGGAGAACTTGAACTGGTTGCATCAGTTGAAACCGGGGATTTGGACGAAGCCCGATCCTTGGAACGTGAAATGAAACAAAAAAAGAACCCGCAACTGGCGCTGCACCTCTTGCGTCAACGTCTGGCAAAAACCGGAAGCTAAAGCAGCCCCGAAATATTTCGGGGTTGGTCCAGGGTTCGAGTCCCTGCCAACCCACCATTTCATCCGCAGTTGCAAGTTGCGGGTTTCAAGTTACAAGTTGAACCGCGATGCGTTTGCAACCTTCAACTTTCAACCTGTAACCCGCCTCGAAATGGGCCGCACTTATCTCTTCGAGTGTCCCAAGTGCAACTACCGCGCGTACGTTGCGGGCGGCGTGAGCGAGGGCGCGTGGTTCGCCGTGCAGACCATCGTTTGCGCGGATTGCAGGGAAGTTCTCGATGCCGTGGTGCAGATGAAATTTCCTGTGCCGGACTTGATTGAGCCGCTTCAGAAAACTCGCGGACGGAAAAGGAAACTTCAATTGCCGCGTCTGGATACGCCCGCGACTGCGCCCAGTTTTCAAGCCGCGTTGAACCGGTTGCCGCCCGAGGGAGCAAAATCTTATCGCTGGGTGAAATTCAAACTCACTTGTCCCGTCTCGCCCAAGCATCGGATTGAACCGTGGGTCTCGCCCGGCAAATGCCCGAAGTGCGGCCTGTTCATGGACGGCAACGCGCTGCCGTTTCGTGTGTGGGACTGAATCACTTCAGCCCGGCCAGCTTTTCATAGCCCCAGCGCAGCATCCGCTCTGTCGTTTCCCAACTCACGCAGGCATCCGTGATCGAAACGCCATACTGCAATTCCTTCACCGGCTTGGGGAAGGGCTGGTTGCCGTCGAAAAGATTGCTCTCGACCATCAACCCGATCAGCGACCGCGTGCCGCTCACGCGCTGTTCGATGACGCTTTTCCAAACGTCTTCCTGTCGCGCGTGTTGCTTGGCCGAGTTCGCGTGGCTGCAATCCACCATCAGCACGGCCGGCAAACCGCACTTCGCCAGCGTCGCTTCGGCGTCGCGGATGCTCTCGGCGTCGTAATTCGTCCGGGCGCGGCCACCGCGCAGGACGATGTGGCCGTCGGGATTGCCGTTCGTGCGCACGACGCTCGTCGCGCCGTCGGCATCAATGCCGAGAAAACTATGCGGATGCCGCGCCGCGCCCATCGCATCAATGGCGATCTGAAGACTTCCATCCGTGGCGTTCTTGTAACCGACCGGCGTCGAAATACCACTCGCCATCTCGCGATGCGTCTGCGATTCCGTCGTGCGCGCCCCGATGGCCGCCCAAGTCACGAGGTCCGCGATGTATTGCGGCACGATGGGATCAAGAAATTCCGTGGCGGCGGGTTGGCCCATGTTCAGAATCTGGAGCAGCAACCTGCGCGCGGTCTTCAATCCGGCTTCAATATCCTGCGAGCCGTCCAGATGCGGGTCGTTGATCAACCCTTTCCAGCCGATGGTGGTGCGCGGCTTTTCGAAATAGACGCGCATGATGATTTCCATCCGGTCGGCAAATTCCTGGCGCAACGCGTTCAGCCGCGTGGCGTATTCCAGCGCGCCTTTCTCGTCGTGGATCGAGCACGGCCCGACCACCACCAGCAGGCGCGGGTCTTCGCGCTTCAAAATGCGGATCACCCGCTCCCTGCTTTGCGCGACGATGGCGCTGCATTCTTCCGTGATTGGAAACTCGGCCTTCAACGCGCGGGGCGACGAGAGCCGGACGATCTCACGAACATGTAAATCCTGAGTCTTGAACACCCGGCCAGTATATTAAAGACGAGGTCGGGCAAAAGTCTTAATCGTGGACCCGCTTCCTGAAATCGCGTCCGCGAACTGAGGCGAGCGTTGAACTCGGGCGTTCCAACGCGGGCAGACTTCCGTGGACAGTCGCGGCGGCGACGGTTAAAATGCCGCCACCGCATGAGTGAAGTGACCCTGATGCTCCAAGCCATTGGCCGTGGCGAAAAGCAGGCTTCCGAAGATCTCCTTCCGTTGGTGTACGAGGAGCTTCGCCGGCTGGCTACGGCGCGCATGGCGCAGGAGGCGGCGGGCCAGACGCTCCAACCCACCGCGCTCGTCCACGAGGCGTGGCTGCGCCTGGTCGGCGATGGCGATCACGGCTGGGAAAATCGCGCGCATTTCTTCGGCGCGGCGGCGGAGGCCATGCGGCGCATCCTGATTGATAGCGCCCGCAAACGCTCGATGCTCAAGCGCGGCGGCGACCGCGTGCGCGTCGAGTTGGGGGAACTCGATCTGGTCACCGCCACACCGGATGATCGCGTGCTGCTCATTGACGAGGCGCTCGAACGGCTGAAAGTCAGCGACCCCGAATTGGCGCAGCTCGTCGTCCTGAAATTTTTCGGCGGCATGACCAACGAGGAAATCGCCCACATGAAAGGCGCGAACGAACGCACGATCCGGCGGCAGTGGAATTACGCGCGCGCGTGGTTGCTGGAAAATATCCGGGAGGAGTTGTGAGTTCGCCCGTTCTCTCCGGTTCGCGAAACTTGCGCCGGTTTTTCCCGCCATTCTCGCATTAGGCTAGGAAAGTGCGCATGAACACCAACCTCCGCTTTGAGGAATTGATCTTCGACGCCGCCCTCGCTCTCGAGGATGCGGCGAAGCGGGGCGCGTATCTCGACGAAGCCTGCGCGGGCGACGCCGCGCTGCGCGGACGCATCGAGCGGTTGCTCCAGGCGCATCAACGCGCGGACGGATTTTTCGCGCCGTGCGGAGCGCGCCCGTGGGAGGCGATTTCCGGTGAAGCGAACCCGCTCCCCAAACCCGAAGTCGCCGACGAGCAAGTCGGCACGCGCGTTGGGCCGCACAAGCTTCTGCAAAAAATCGGCGAGGGCGGGTGCGGCTCGGTTTACATGGCCGAGCAGGAACAGCCCGTGCGCCGCAAAGTCGCGCTCAAGATCATCAAACTCGGCATGGACACCAAGCAAGTGATCGCGCGCTTCGAGGCCGAGCGGCAGGCGCTGGCGATGATGGACCACCCGAACATCGCGCGCGTGCTCGACGCGGGCGCGACCGAGACCGGCCGACCCTACTTTGTCATGGAACTCGTCCGCGGCGTGAAGATCACGACCTTCTGCGACGAGCGCCAACTGGACACGCGCGCCCGGCTGGATTTGTTCGTGCAAGTTTGCCACGCGATTCAACACGCGCATCAAAAGGGCATCATTCATCGCGACATCAAACCGTCGAACATTCTCGTCACGCTGCACGACGGCGTGCCCGTGCCGAAGGTGATTGATTTCGGCATCGCGAAAGCCACCGAAGCGCCGCTCACCGAGCACACGCTGTTCACGGCTTACGGGCATTTCATCGGCACGCCCGCATACATGAGTCCCGAGCAGGCCGACGTGAGCGGGTTGGACGTGGACACGCGCAGCGACATTTACAGTCTCGGCGTGTTGCTCTACGAGCTGCTCACGGGCCGCACGCCGTTCGATCAAAAGGAGCTGATGCAATCCGGTCTCGATCAAATGCGCCGCACGTTGCGCGAGATAGACCCGCATCGTCCTTCGACGAAACTCGCCACGCTCCCGAACACGGAACTCACCGCCACCGCGCTGCATCGCCACGCCGCGCCGCTCAATCTCAAATCGCAGCTCGCCGGCGATCTCGACTGGATCGTGATGAAGGCGCTCGAGAAGGATCGCACGCGCCGTTACGAAACCGCCAACGGGTTGGCGATGGACATTCAGCGGCACTTGAACAACGAACCGATCTTCGCGCGTCCGCCGAGCCGGCTGTATCGCTTTCAGAAACTGGTCCAGCGCAATCGCGTCGTGTTCGCGGCGACGGCCGCGGTCGCGGCGGCGTTGATCGGCGGGCTGGGCCTGTCCACGTGGGCGCTGGTGAAGGAGCGCGACGCGCGCCGGCGCGCCGTCGAGGCCGAGCAACAGGAGGCGCGTTTGCGGCAAGCCTCCGAGACGCGGGAAAAGATCACGGTGGCCACCACCCAAATCAGCCGCGAGCGGTTTGCGGAGGCGGATGAATTGATGAAGGGACTTTCGCTCCCGCCGATGCTCGAAGGCGCGGCGGTGATGCGTTCGCTCGCCGAGTGGCATGCGTTGCGACATCGCTGGGCCGAGGCAGCGGACCGGTACGCGACACTCGTGCAAATCAATCAGCTCGACGGCTGGAACACCGCTTCGATGGATTTTCTCGGACGCGCCGCGGCGTTGCTCGCGCTGGGCGACACGAACAGCTTCGCGAGCTTTCGCAGCGAAACGCTGGCGCGCTATGCGACGACGGCAAACCCCGTCGAGGCCGAGCGCGTGTTGAAAATCGGTTTGCTCGCGCCCGCGTCGCCGGCGGTGCTGGCGCAAGTGGAGCGCTTCGCAAAAATCGCCGCGCCGAAAACGTTCGTGCCGCTGGCCGCGCAGTCGCCACCCAACGGCGGCTGGCGCAAGAATCCCTCCGGCAGCATCGGCACCGAAATCTCCGGCGCGAACGACAGCGGGCCAGACACCACGCCGCCGGCGCTGGCGGGCGTTTACAGTTACGACGGTTTGACGATGGGCGTGGTGTTCAGCGAACCGATGGACGCGGCCACCGTGGCGGACGCGCGGAATTATTCCGTTGTCGGCGCAATGGTAACGAACGCGACGGCGGACGCGCAGGCTGGCTCGGTGGTGTTGCGGCTGGCAACGCGGCTGCCCGATGAATTCGCGGTGACCGTGAGCGGCGTGTCGGATCGCGCGGGCAATCCCATCGCGCCGGGCAGCACGACGGGCGGGCGCGTGCTGGAGTTGCGGCTGCAGGATCTCAACACCGGCCAGCCGCTGCGCGCAGAGTACGAAGGGCAGACCCTCACGATGATTTCAGGCGGCGCCAACATCTGGGAAACGGTGGATCAATTCGGTTTCGCGCATTTCACCGTCAGCGGCGATTTCGATTACCGGCTGCGCGCACATTCGGTGGCGCCGGCGTTGGACAAGTTCACGCGCGTCGGGTTGATGGCGCGCGATTCGTTGAGCCATCCGTCGAGCCGCCACGTCATGGTCGCGTTCAACGCCGAGAACTCATTTCAAGTTCTTGTCCGCACGGCGACCGGCGCGACGACCGCCAGCCTGCCGCCGAATCCGCTGCCCACGGCGTTCGGCTCGAATTCGTGGCTGCGTTTGCAGCGCGCCGGCTCGGTGTTTCACGCCTACGCCAGCAGCGATGGGACGGACTGGGTGCAACTGTTTCAATTCGACAGCGCGGTGGGCGCGGAAGGACCGTTTGCGGATCCGATCCATTTCGGCATCGCCACGTGCGCCCATGACGCAAACGCGACCGCGACGGCGGTGGTCAGTGATTTCGGCGTGACGCCGACCGTGCCGGTGAACACAACCGTGGCGTTCGCGCTGCTCGAGTATCGGCGCGGGGATTTTGCGAAAGCGGTGGAATGGAGCCGCCGCAGCCTGGCGCATCCGGAGTACAACGCCGCGCGCATCGCCACGGCGCGCGCGATTCTGGCGGCGGCTTTGCAGCAATTGGGCGACACGAGCAACGCGCGGATTCAACTCGAACAAAGCCGCGAACTGACCGAGAAAAAATTCCGCAATGGCCTCGACCTCGGCGGCGAAGCGCATGGGTTTTGGTTTGACTGGGTGTTCGCGCGGACGTTGTTGAACGAAGCGGAGGGGTTGGTCGAGGGCCAGACTCGCGTGGCGCGATAACGGAACCCGGTGTTGGGAGCTTTTCCTCCGGCTTTTCAGATGATCCACCGTCGTCATGATCTTCCTCAAAAAATAATTGTCCGGTTTTTCCCGCCGAATCCGCATTACCCAACGAAGCCACCTTGGGTAGCGATCGAGCGGTCAGCCGCCGTCGCCTGCCCGGCTGGCACGACGAATGAGACGACTGAGTTGTTTGCCGAATTGCCGCCCGCCCAGCGGGGTGCGGCGTGCGTTTACGCTGATCGAATTGTTGGTGGTCATCGCCATCATCGCGATCCTTGCGGCGATGTTGCTGCCCGCGCTCTCCAAGGCCAAGGGCAAGGCGCAACAGACCTACGATCTGAACAACCATCGCCAGATCATGCTGGCGATGACGATGTATGCCGGCGACAACAATGATTTTCTTCCTCAACCCGGCTGGCCGATGACCGTGGCGAATTGGGCCTCGGCGGGGAGCGCGGCGTATCCGTTGGGCGGCGCGCCGGCGACGCAGGCCAATTACGACAGCAAATTTCCGCAGCAGGCGCAGTTGTTCCGCGACGGGCAACTCGGCAGTTACCTCAAGGACGTGCAATCGCTGCGCTGTCCGGCGGACAACAAAATTGATTCCGCCTTCCTTCAACGCGGCATCTACATCACCAGCTACACGTGGAATCTGGTGGTGAACTATTGGGGCAGCGGCAGCCGGACCCGCAAACTCAGCGCCTTCAAGGCGGACGCGATTTTGCAGTGGGAAGTGGACGAGAAACAGCCGACCTATTTCAACGACTTCGCGAACTTCCCGGATGAGGGCGTCTCCGCGCGCCACGGCAACGGCGCGACCATCGCGTGTTTCGGCGGCAGCGCCGAGCGGATGCGCACGAACACGTTTTACGAACTGGCTGGCGGCCGCGTCGTGAACCTCACCGATGGCGGCAAGTCCTGGAAAAAACTCCCGATCACTTCGTTGCCGAACCGGCTCTGGTGTGCGCCCACCGTGCCGGAGCTGCCGTATTACTGACTCAAGTTTCATCCACCCACTCCCACCCAACCCACTCGTTCGACATGAAAATTCAGCCCCAACTCACCCTGTTGCTCATCGCGCTCGCGGCGGCCACGTTGCCGACGGCGCGCGCCCAAACCGTCACCAACCCGTGCCCCAACCGCGTCATCAGTTGGAATCTCGATAACTGGAGCACGGTCAATCCCACCGACCTCGCCGGCCTCGCGCCGGCCACAAACTGGGTGGACACGTATCTCAACAACGTCACGACCAGTTTGCCCGAGAACACGGGCGCGGCCACGACTGTGAATCTCAACTACGGCTCGTTCAATAGCTGGAGCGTGCAGGGCAATCACGCGGGACTCGACGCCAACGGCACGGCGAATCGCGAAGTGCTCAACGGTTATTTGAACTCCGGCCCGGCGGCGTGGGGGCCGTGGACGACCAACACCTGGGTTTCGTTGACCAACGTTCCCTACGCGCTCTACGACGTGGTGGTTTATTTCAACGCCGACGCCAGCGGGCGCAAGTGCGCCATCGAGGGCCCGAACGCCACGTATAATTTCAGCACGATGGGTTCGGCGGTGCGCAGCGGCGCGAACGCGCTGTTCACTCCCACCACGGAAACCAACGCCACCGTTTTCCCGACCGCTGATTTCGCCGTGTGGCGCGGGCTGACCGGCGCCAACGCGCGCTTCACCACGTATCCCAAATCCGGCAACGATCAATGGCTCGGCATCTGCGGATTTCAAGTCATCGAATCCTCCAACGCGTATTGCCTCTACGGGCCGTATCCGGCCGCGCAAATCGTGCCGCTCGGTCAACCCGCCGCGTTCAACGTCATCGCCGGCGGTCAGAACGTGAAGTATCAATGGCGGCGCGCGGGAGTTCCGATTGCCAACGCCACCAACGCCACTTACTCGATCGCGGCGACGAGCGCCGGACAGGACGGCGATTACGACGTGGTTCTGACCAACAGCTTCAGCGCGCTGACGAGCGTCGTCGCGACGCTGACATTTTACACGCCGAGAAGTCTGGAGTGGGCCGGCAGCGTGGACGGCAACTGGAACACCGCGACCGCGAACTGGAAAACGAATTCCGCCACCGCGAGCACGGCTTACACCGAGACCGACAACGTCCTCTTCAGCCCGCTCGGCAGTGCGCAACCCACGCTGACGCTCTCCGACACGCGCACGCCCAGTTCGATCACGGTTTCCAACAGCAGCTACACGTTCGTGGGCGGCAGCCTCGGCGGCTCCGGTTCGCTGCGCTTGAAGAACAACGCCACGCTGATCATTGACACGCCCGACACGCGCAGCGGCGCGACGGTCGTGGACGCCGGCAGCACGCTGCAACTCGACAACAACGACACCGCCGGTTCGCTCGGCAGCGGCGCTTTGACCAACAACGGCACGCTCCTCTTCAACGCCGCCGGTGATGAAGCATACGGCTATCCGATCTACGGCAGCGGCAGCATCACAAACCTCGGCGCGTCCGGCCTCATCACGCTCGGCAGCGACCTCTATGCGAATTACCTCGTCCAAGCCGGCGGCGGCACGCTGCTCCTGCAAGGCAGCAACACGTTGAGTGGCGGCTTGATCGTTTCCGGCGGCACGGTCTGGGCGCGCGCGCAAGATTG
>SCTL01000477.1 GCA_004297495.1 Verrucomicrobiota bacterium | reverse complement strand
AATACCTGCCCAACGCCGGCTGGGGCACCGTCAATCCGTGCTGGGCCTACGGGCCCAACATCACCCCCACCGGCGGCACAACGGCGCCAGGTTATCCAGCCGCGCTGGCCCAGCAGTTGACGTATTTCAAACTGGGCCAGCTTTACCCCTACATCAAGACGGACAAGATCATGCTTTGTCCCGCCGACAAATTGAATGCCCTCTTTTACCAGCGGAGCATTCTCTTCACGAGCTACGTTTGGAACGGAGCAATCAATGCCTACTCGGATGCGTCAGCCGGACGGGCGTTTAAGATCACGCAATTCAAACCCCTCGCGGTGCTCATGTGGGAGACTGACGAGAAGACGCCGTTCTTCTTCAATGATGCGTCCAGCTTTCCCGACGAAGGCATTTCTGAGCGGCACGGCAAGGGGGCGATCATTGCGCTGTTTTCCGGCGGCACCGAGCGAATCACGGTGAAAAGCTGGTACGGCAACGAGTTCGCCGGGCTGGCGGGACAACGCGGAGGCTCGATTCCCGTGAATCAACTCCCCAACCGGGCGTGGTGCAATCCCGCCTCTTCCACCGGCCGCTGAACAAACTCCATTTGCGTCATGAAATTCAAACCCAATCGAGTGCTGGCAGCCGGTGCAGTTCTGCTCGCGGTTTTTGCGGGCTGCGGAAAAGAGAAAGCGCAAGCCCCCGCCCCCGCCAAGACCGCCGCGGAATCAACTGCCACCCCGGCCAATTCCACACCGCCACCCGTCGCTGTCGCCCCTGCGGCGACCGCGCCCGATGCGCGGCTGGTCGAAAGTCAGGCCGCCTTCAAATCTCGCGAATACGATAAGGCGGTTGAAGTTTTGCTCGCCGCGCAGCGCGCCAAATTGTCCGAACAACAAGCCGCCGCCGCCGCGGCACAAATGCGCCAGTTCCAGAGTGGTCTTGCCGAAGCCGTCGCCAGCGGCGATCCGCGCGCCAAAGCGGCTGCCGACAGACTGCGCCAGGCAGCTATGAACCGATGAAGACTCGCACGCGACCCGAATGTTCCCCGCAAATCCCCGGCCAGTCCGGAGAGTCTGCAGGTGCCATTCCAAACAGCCCAAAGCCGGGGCGACATGCGTGGCGACTTGAGGCGGCACCACTTCGAGAACTCCAGCCAACATTTTCAACCGCACCGTAAAAACTTTTCACTCATTTATGAAAGCTTCCCGCGAAGACAGAATTTTCTCCCGTGCCGGTTTCACGCTGATTGAACTCCTCGTCGTCATCGCCATCATCGCGATTCTGGCGGGCATGATGCTGCCCGCGCTTGGCAAGGCCAAACTCAAGGCTCAAGGTATCCAGTGCATGAACAACCTCAAGCAACTGCAACTCGCGTGGTACATGTACAGCGGCGATTTCAACGACTACCTCCCGCAAACCGGCGACTGGGGCGCCACGGCGGATTTGTTTACCAGCGCGGCGATTAACAACCTCATCTGGGTCCACGGCAACATGGACGGCGATCCCAACGCCACCTCCCAGGGCTCCACCGACCCCCGGCTCGTGGAACGCGGAACGTTGTTCCCCTACTGCAAGGGCTACAACGTGTACAAGTGCCCGGCCGACCGGAAACAGGGCCTGGCTTATTCAGGCCCGCCGCGGTGGTTGCCCACGACGCGGAGCATGTCCATGAACTGCTGGCTGAACCCGCTCCCCGGGCACGACTGGAATACCGTCAGCAGCGGCAACGGCAGAATCTTTCGCAAGTCCACGGATATCAATTCACACAACGGAGGCCCGGTGAAACTCTTCGTCACGGTGGACGAAAATCCCAACACGATCAACGACGGCTACTTTGTCATTGACCCGGGCCAGGGGACGACCAGTCCGACCACTTGGACCGACGTGCCGGCGAGCTATCACAACAAAGCGTGCGGTTTCGGCTTTGCGGATGGCCACGCGGAAATCAAGAAATGGCGGGACGCGAATCTGCTCAGCGCAAAGGATGTCAACACGCCGGTGGACCCGAACTACAAAAGCGATCTGATTTGGATGATCGAGCGCGTCGGAGATAAACTCAAGTGATTGGCTCGTCCAAGCACGGCCTCCCGTCATGGACCGGGCGGCGTTGAGTTGCCTTCAAAAAAAATTTAGGAGTTTCACGCGAAACTGCTCGCGCGATCCGTAGTGCCTACGGTGATGCTCAACGCGACACGTTTTCCAGAAAGCCGGCCAACGCGTAAATCAACGAACCGTTCCAATTGATGGCAATCTCGTTCGTGCGGAAGTCGTCCTGCTCATCGTGCCAATCGGTTGCGCGCGGATTCGGTCCACCGACGAGATAGCCTGGCCACGGCTCTGCAATTTGATCCGCTGCGGAACGCCGGTCGTGCGGATGCTGCGGCGGATTGACCCCCAGACCCGTGACAAACGAACGGCCGAAGGGATTCCGTCCAAAAAGATAGCCCAGCGCATCCAGCGACGTCTCGCGATACTCGCGCTTCGGAGAAATCCGATACGCCGCCTGCAACACCAGCGTCTGTCGCGCCACCGTA
>SCTL01000476.1 GCA_004297495.1 Verrucomicrobiota bacterium | reverse complement strand
ATCCGAAGGACGCTGACTCGCGCTATCAACTCGGCCTGGCTTGCAACGAAGCCGGCGACCTCGACTCGGCGCGCAAAGAATTGCAGCAAGCCACCCAACTCAACCCGCGTCACGCGGCGGCCTGGTATAATCTCGGCCTGGCCCAAAACTCTTTGGGGCAACCGGACGCGGCGATTGAATCCCTCCTGCGCGGCGAATCCGCCGAACCGCGCGATGCGCGCATTCCGTACGCCCGCGCCACCATCCTGGCGCGCCTCGGCCAGACGAAGACGGCCATCCTCGCGGCGCGGCGCGCGTTGGAGATCAATCCCGCCTTCGTCGAAGCCCGGCAACTCCTCCAGCAGCTTGGGGAGTGATGATTCCTTTGCGGGTTCAAAGCAGTGCGCCGTTGCTCAATTCAATTTGAATTACGATTAAAACTTTTGCCGGACTTCGCCCCATTGCACTGGCCGGGTGTTCAAGACTCAGGATTTACATGGCGCGCGCAGCGAACAGCACCAGCCACACGCCACCCCGCCATTCCGCGAGTCACGGATGTCGCAACCGGAAAAACATGCCGCCCTGGGTTGCGCCGGTGACGGCGAAGATTCGGTTTGTGACGGTCGAGTTTGCAATGCTCAACCAATTTGTGCCGAGGCCGGCAAAATTTGTTTGCGCTTCGAGCCACCAACCCGTGTGTGTTGCCGGCCAGAAGAGCTGAAGTTGTCCGTTGCCGACCGTGTGGCTGACTATCGGCGACGTATCGGGACGAATCGAAACCTGGTCGAAGAACGCCGTGCCGAGCGTCGTGCTGCTGTGCGCGGTGACGGCCAACCCCGCCAGCGCCATGGCGCTCATGGCGAGGGTGAGCGGCGGGCCGAGTTGAATCCAATCCGTGGCATTGGTCGAATGATGCGCGGTGAATTGGTTGCCGCGGCGCGAGAGACGCAGCCAGTAGGGCGTCGGCACGGCGGGAAAGTTCGTCGAGGAACTCGAACCGCCGCCGGTCGTCGCGCGGTATTGGAACGACACCGCGGAGGGCGCGAGCAGGAGGAAGGCGTGCGCGGAGTTGGCGTTCGTGCTTTCGCGAAACATCACGCCGGCTTTTTCCCACGGATCGTTTCCGCTTTGCTGCCGCACGCGCGCGATGAGGGTGGCGTCGCCGGTCATCGGCGTGAAGGCGAAACGAAACGCGTCGCCCGTGTTCCAGATGTCCGAGCCGGCCGCGCCGATCTGAAATGTGCCTTCGTTCAAGACCGTGTTGCCCTCCTGTTGCACCGCGCCGATGTCGAGCGTGTCCCACGCAGTCTCGACGAACGCGCTGGCTTCGGGCGAGGGTGCGCTGGCCAGGCCGGATTGGCGCGCGATGACGGAGTAAAACCAATTTCCATTCGGCACGGCGAGGTCGGTGAAGTTCGTGCCCGTCACCCCCGTGGCGACGGTGTCGAACGGTCCGGCGCTGCGAATCGCGCGATTCACCGTGTACGATTCCGCACCGGCTACCGCGCTCCAGGTCAGCGCGACCTGGTTCGATTGCACGGTCGCCCGCAGATTTTGCGGTGCGCCGATTTTCGGCAGCGCGGAGACGGGTGTGAATTTGTAGAGACCGGAGGCGTGCGAGGCGAAGGGTCGCGCGAAGGAATTGGTGAACGTGCCGAGGTCTTGTTGCGTCCAGAGATCGCGGACGACCACCGGCTCATTGAGGCCGAGGCTGGCGAAGGAAACGTCAATCGTCCGCGCGGGCGTATTGGTGAACACCAGGAAGCGGATGGTGGCGTTCGTCGCGGCGGCGGGCACGGTGGCGTTGATTTCGTCGTCGAGTCCGGCGAGCGCGCGGAACTCGGTGTACCCGGCGGGCAGATCGTATTCGATGACCGATGCCGCGTGCGTGCCGATACCGTAGGTGTAACTCGTGCCGTTGATCGTGAGCGCGTTGCCCTCGATGCTCGTGTTGATCTTCGGCGGCGGATTCCAGCCGCTCGTGGCGCTGGCCCAGGTGAGATTGCCGAGGCGGTTCGACGAACCGTCGCTGCGCATCAAGCGCGCGAGCGCCCAGTCGGCGTGATCCCAGCCGTAGTAATCGCCCCCATCGGTGACGACGAGGTAAAGCTTCGTCGCGCCGGCGATGTTCACAACGATGTTCGTCGCGCGGCCCGAAGTCGAGCGCGTGATCACGGAACTGGCGAACGCGGCGGTGGATTCGTTGAAATCGTCGCTCGCGTTGATGAGCGCGACGTATTTCGCGGTGGACGCGGGAACGTCCGCCGTCCACGCGATGGCGTCATTCTGGCGGAACAACTGGCGGTTGTTCGCGCTGGCTTGATTGACGGCAATGACTTCCTGGTTGGTCAGCAGCGAAAGCGTGAACGCGTCGTTGTTCGGCAGGTGGCCGCCCATGATGAGCGGCGAGCGCGCGATGCACCACGTCGTCAGGAGCGTGCGCTGTTCATTGGTGGTGAAGCGCGTCCAGTTGTCGGCCTGCATCGTGCGGATGTTGCCGAGCGGGAGCATGTCGCCGTCCGGCCAATAACCCGGGCCGCGATACGGCGTCCAGTCGTGGAGGCGTTTGAATTGTTCGTACAGCGTGGACCAGACGTCCCAAAAATCGTCGCTGACGCGCCATTGGTT
>SCTL01000475.1 GCA_004297495.1 Verrucomicrobiota bacterium | reverse complement strand
TCCACCGTGCGTTGCTCCACCTGGCGGCGGAGCTGCGTGCCCCAGAGCAACGCCGCCACGAGCAACAAGCCCAGCACCGCGGCCAAGGCCAGCAGCCGCCGCAACGTCCACCACGATGGCGCGGCCAGCACGCGGATGTCCGCCGCGGACTGGAGCAGCAAATCAATCGGCGCGACGTCCTCGCCCAACGCCGTGTTACCGCTTTGCGCGCAGTAAACACCCGTCAAAGCGAGCCGGCTGCCGAGGCGCAAGGGCGGCGAGATCGGATTCGTCGAGGCGAGTCGCGCCAGAAAACGCCACGAGCCGGATTGGATTTCGAACACATGTCCGACCGGAGTGCGCCGCGCGCTGGCCAGCACGCCTTCGACGGTAACCAACGTCGCGTCATGCCGCGCTCCGATGAGTTCTTCCGAGGGAAGTTTTTCCGGAGCCGGCAGGGCGGCGTGACCGGTTTTGCGCGTGAGCACGTTACGCAGGCACGGGCTGGCGTAGCCCCATTGCGGAAAACCGACGGCTTCGATCAGATCGCCAGCCGCCAGACCTGCCGGCCGCACGTCCAGCAAGCGCAGCCCCTGCCGGTTCTCCATGACGAAGCAATTGTTGCCGCGCACAAAGACGATCTGGCCCGTGATGCGCACGCGCTTGAACGCGTCGGACTCCGGATCGTATTGCATCAGCGACGCGGCGGACTTTTGCGGAACGGCGGACAGGTCCGCCGGGGCGGGTTCTTCCACGATCACCTGCGCGCTGTGCATGCGCACCTGCGCGGGCTTGACTCGAAGCGTTCCGACGTCGCGATCCGCGAACATGCAACCCCGCAGGCGGACAACCGCGTCCTGCAATCCCGCCAATGACTCAGGTTGAATCCCGGCGCGCCGCAACTCCACGCGCAACGTGCCGTCCTTGGTGCGCAGGCTGACGCGCGACCAGCCATTGCCGCGATGCAGCAGGCTCTCAATCACGCCGCGGACTTCCACCAGCCGGCAATCCAGACTGCCGTTGATGAGTTGATCCCACGAAGGTCGCTCGAACTCGGGCAGGCGACCCGCGCCGAGGCGCTTGATCTGGTTGGCGTTGATGATATCAGGCCCAGTCACGCCTTCGACTTCGACGCGGTCCCCGACCTCCGGGAATTCCCCGCCGGCCTGCTTGTTCAAGACATAGACCGCTGCCGTCGCGTCTTGAATCACCAGCGCGTGAAGTTGCGTCAGCACACAGGTGGTCACGCCTTCCAGGTGAACGGGCAGCGCGCGTTGAGCGGCTTCGATGGACAAGCGACGAATCGCAATGGCCGAGCGCAAAGTGCCGTCCGTTTCTGTTTTTACGGCGGGTGCGTTGGATTGCGCAACTGCGTTTAAAGCCGTCGAGGACGCAGGCTCCTGTGCGTTCAATCGCGACATCGCAGCGCAGGCGGCAGTCAACGTCGAACACCAGCGCCACAACGCGCGTTTCGCATTACTCAACCTCGGCCGCTTCATCGCGCACGATTGTGCGCCAAAGTCGGCGGTTGCACCAGCCGGTGATTTGGTTCCGCGAAGCATCTACGGTTTCCAGAGTGGCACCCCGGCCTTTGCTAATAGCGCAGGCGAACGATGGTCCTGTTCACAACTCGTCCTTCATAACCCTTGACAGTTTATGGGCTTCGGGACTACAACCACAGCAAATCCCAGAACGAAAACCATCAAACACAACCGCATGAAAAAATACTTCGCCACCCTTGCCGGAATCATCGCACTCTCGGCTGTCTCGGGTTTCGCGCAATCCACGTTCCAAGGGTTTCTTTCCGGGCTGGGGGAAAACCCGCCGAACGCTTCACCGGGCACGGGCTTCGGCACGCTGGTGCTGAACTCCTCGTCCAACCAAATCACCGTGGATCTCAGTTGGAGCGGATTGACCGCCGCGGCAACGGCTTCGCACATCCATGGTCCGGGCGGAGTGGGCACAAACGCGGTGGTGCTCTTTCCGTTCAGCGGAGTCCCCGCTGCCACGGCGGGCGCGATTCCGCAGCAGTCCTTCGCCATTACTCCGACGCAGGTGGATTATCTCTTCAACGGCTATCTTTACTTCAACGTTCACACGTCCACCTTCCCTGGCGGCGAAATTCGCGCGCAAATCACGCTCGTGCCTGAGCCCTCCACCGCAGCGGTCTTGGTGCCGGGCATGGGTGCGTTGTGGTTCATGGTTCGACGGAGACAACTACGCGGCTTGCGGTAAAACTTGAAGGTAAGCAGTTGCTTTTCACACCAGCGGCGTTTGCAAGAGCGCCGCTGATTGATTTTGTCCGATCAACTTCCGAGCGCCTCGCGCAGCGCCGCCAGGCAGCGCTCATTCTCCTGCGGCGTGCCGACGGTGATGCGAATCCACTCTGCTAGTTGATAGCCGCCTAGCGGGCGCACGATCACGCCTTGTCGCTGCATCGCGTCGAAAACTTTCTGGCCATCGCCCACTTTCACGAGAATGAAATTCGCCGCCGAAGCGACGAACTCCAGTTTCATTTCACGAAAGCTCTGCTCGAAGAACTTCAAACCCGCCGCGTTGTTCTCTCGCGTGCGCCTAATGTGATTCGCGTCGTCCAGCGCCGCGAGCGCGCCGGCTTGGGCGATGGAGTTCAGGTTGAACGGCTGCCGCACTTTCTCCAGCGCGGCGACAAGGTCGGGATGTCCGATGCCGTAGCCGATGCGCAGTCCGGCGAGGCCAAAGATTTTTGAGAACGTCCGCATGACGAGCACGTTCGCCTGCGTCCCGCTGCGAATGAGCGCGATGAAATCCGGTGGCGAGTCGAGAAACTCGATGTAAGCCTCGTCCAGCACCACAAGCACGTTCGAGGGAACTTCGCGGACGAAGCGCAGTAGGTCCTCGTTCGGCAAGCGCGTGCCGGTGGGGTTGTTCGGGTTCGCCACGAACACCACGCGCGTTTGCGGCGTGATTGCTTGGTGCATCGCCGCCAGATCGTGCCCGAGATTTTCTGCCGGCACAGTGACGAGGTTCGCGCCAAAGAGTTTCGTCACGAGCGGATAAACCAGGAAGCAGTATTGCGAAACCACCACGTCAACACCCGGCGCCATGTAGGCGTGCCCGACGAACTCGATGATTTCATTCGAGCCGTTGCCGAGAACCAGTTGATTCGGGGCGACGCTGAGTTTTTCCGCCAGCCGTTGCCGCAAGGCGAACGCGTTGCCATCGGGATAAAGATTGATGTTCGCCAGCACGCGCTGCATCGCGGCGAGCGCGGCGGGCGACGGGCCGAGCGGATTTTCGTTCGACGCGACCTTGATGATGTCGCGCGCGGGCAGGCCGAGTTCACGCGCGACGTCTTCGATGGGCCGGCCCGGTTGATACACGGGCAGATCGCGCAAGCCGGTGTTGACGGGTGGGGGAATATTCATTGCTGGACGGCTTCGACGATGCGTTGCACGTTCACGTGTTTTGCGATCAAGTCGCGAATGAGCGAGATTTTCTGCGCGTCGCTCGGCCGCGTTTTCACCGTGAGATCATGGACCTTTGACGCGACCTGATAGCTGTCTTCCTGCGCGAGCAACACCGGAATCGGCATCGTGCGCACCACCCGCAGGATGTCCTCGTTCGGCCGCAAGCCGCCGGTGAGAACGATGCCGGCCATGCGCATCGCGCTCTGCGCCTCGATGCTGGTGCAGGCGGCCATGAGGATGTCCTCGCGGTCGCCGGGCGTGATGAGCAGCGTGCCGTGTTTGAAAAAACGCGTGGCGTTGGCCGCGCCCATCGCGCCGAGGATGACGTCATCCACCAGCACGTTCATCGTCTCGGGCGTGTTCAAAATCTCCGCGCGCAGTTCGTCGCGGATGGATTCGAGCGTGGGGTTGGAAAGAATCTGTTCATGCGGAATGACTCCGAGCAGTTCCAGCCCTTTGCGTTTGAAACCGCGCCGCGCAATTTCCGTGATGTAATCCACCTTCTCGCCCAGCACCTTGTTCAGGATGACGCCAATGACTTCCACGCCTTCGCGTTCGAACAACGCCTGGTTGAGCGAGACTTCGTCAATCGGTTTGCCGATGCCGCCTTGCGAAACAATGATGACTTTGCAGCCGAGGTGCTTGGCGACTTGCGCGTTCGAGAGATCGAACACCGAACCGACGCCGGCGTGACCCGAGCCTTCGCACAGTACGAAATCTTTTTCCCACGCCACGCGGTCGAATGCCTTTTGAATGCGTTTCACGAGCGCCTCGTTGTTTGCGGCCTGAAGATATTTGCGCGTGAAATCCGGCTCGACGGCGATGGGGCTCATGTCCACCAGCGGACAATTCAGTTGATAGACCGAGTCCATCAACACCGTGTCCTCATCAATCTTGTTCTCCTCAACCTCCACGAAGCGCTGGCCGACGGGTTTGATGTAGCCGACGCGCGGGAAAATCTGTTGCAACGCGGCGATGAGGCCGAGCGACGTGGTGGTTTTGCCTTCGTTCTGGCGCGTGGCGGCAACAAAGACGCGCGGAGTGTCGGTGTTCATTGCTCGCCGGGCAGCGTTTCGCCCGCGCCGGGATAAAGTTCCTTGAACGCGATGGCCTGCGCGCCAACGATGGCGGCAACGCCCAGAATATCGTGCGCGTTCGAGCCGCGCGAAACATCGGCGGCGGGCCGGTTCAGGCCAAGCAGGATTTGTCCGTAAGCATTTGCGCGCGAAACGTGGCGCACGAGTTTGCTCGCGATGTTGCCGGAGTTGAGGTCGGGAAAAACGAGTACGTTCGCGTGGCCGGCGACTTTGCTGTCCGCCAATTTTCGCTCGGCGATCTCGGGAATGATTGCCGCGTCCACCTGCAACTCGCCGTCGAAGTCCGCCTCGAAACCTTTTTTCTCCGCGCGCTGCCGCGCGAGCGCCGTGGCGGCTTGCACCTTGCCGATGGACGGATGTGTGGCGCTGCCTTTGGTCGAGAACGAAAGCATCGCGACGCGCGGACGGACATTCAGCAAATGATTCGCGAGCTGCGCCGTCGAGAGCGCAATGTCCGCAAGCTGGTCCACGGTCGGATCGGGCACGACGCCGCAATCGGCCATCATCAGTACGCCGCGTTCGCCGAAGCGCGTGTCTTCGACTTCCAACACCTGGCAGCTCGACGCTGTCTCCGTCTGCGGCGCGACCTTGATGATCTGGAACAGCGGTCGCAGCACGCTGCCGGTGATGTGGCTTGTGCCGGAAACCATGCCGTCGGCTTGATGCATCGCGACCATCATCGCGCCGAAATAATTTGGTTGCAGCATGGCGCGGCGGGCTTCCTCTTCGATCAAACCTTTTTCACGGCGCAGCGAGTAGAAGCGATGCGCGAAGTTGTCCAGTTCCTCGCTCTCGGCGGGATTGATGATGCGGATGCCGTCGAGCGGGAGGTTGAGCGCGGCGGCGAGGTCTTTGACCTTGGTGCGGTCGCCCAGCAGGATGGGCGCGCCGAGCCGGAGCGCGTGAAACTGCCGCGCCGCCTGCAACACCCGCGGCTCGGCGCCCTCGGGGAATACGATCCGCTTCGGATGCCGCTGTAGTTTTTCAATGACTGAACCAATGAAACGCATGACGACAGGGTAGCGGGAGGACGGGAAACTTCAACTCTGTGCAATGGCCAATCGCCAGAACGGTTCGATTGAAGGTTCGCAGCCTCGTTCAGGGAGATTGAATTCCTGAAGGATGTTTCTAGGATGCGCGCATGACAGTGAGAGAAAAGCTCCGTTGGTCAGAGCGTTTGTTGATTTGTATTTGCGCCGTCGCGCTGGCTGGTGAAGCGGTGGCGATGGATCCGGCGGGTATTAATGCGGTGAAACTTCGGGCCGAGAAGGGCGAGCCGGAAGCGGAACTGGCTTTGGGAATCCTGTATTCTACCGGCGAGGGCGTCATTCAAGATGTGAGCGAGGCGATCAATTGGTATCGGCGTGCCGCGACGCATGGCAACCGTGTGGCGCAACACAATCTCGGAATCCTGTATGCCGAGGGCAAGGGCGTGGAAAAGAATCTTGCCGAGAGCGCGAACTGGTTGCGCAAGTCCGCGGAGCAGGGATTTCCGCCGGCGCAAATCCGGCTGGGATTGTTTTATGCGGAAGGCCAGGGTGTTCCGCGCAACCATGCGGAGGCGCTGGGATGGATCCGCCGCGCGGCTGAGCAGGGCGACGCCGAAGGCCAGCGCGTCTTGGGCGTGGAGTTTGCGGAAGGCACGATTGTCCGGGAGAGTTATGTCGAGGGATACAAGTGGCTGCTCCTCGCCGCGGCGCAGGGCAACAGCGATGCGGTGGAGGACCGGGACAATCTGGCGAAGAAAATGTCCGGACCGCAAATCGCCGAGGCCCGGAGGCTGGCGACGGCGTTCGTTCCACACGCCGACGCGGGCGCGGCGGGGTTGCCGAAATCTTCCGGCACAGGTTTCTTCATCAGCAAGAACGCGCATTTGATCACAGCGCTGCATGTGGTGGACGGCGCGACGCGCATTGTCGTCAAAACGCGGCGGGCCAGGTTTGTGGCGCAACTGGTCAAGGCGGACAAGACCAACGACCTGGCGCTGCTGCGAATCCTGGGCGCGTTTCCGCCGCTGACGTTGACCAATCGCCAGATCCAGGCTTCGCAGGAGGCGGCACTCTACCAACTTCCTAATTCAAAACTGCTGCAAGTGGTCGGAGATTTCACGCCGCTGAGAATTGGTGACGCCGCCGCAGTAAAGCTGGGAGATGCGGCTGCAACTTTCGGTTATCCCAACCCCGACATTCAGGGAATGGAGCCGAAATTTACGCGGGGAGAAATCAACTCGCTAGCCGGCGTTCGCGACGACGGTCGTTATTTTCAGATCAGCACCCCGGTCCAGCCTGGCAATTCCGGCGGCCCATTGCTGGACGCGCGCGGGAACGTCATCGGAGTTGTGGTCTCGCGGCTGAACGATGTGGCGGTTTTGCAGGTCACCGGACAACTCCCGCAAAACGTGAACTACGCCATCAAAAGCACGGTGTTGTCAGCGTTCCTCAAATCCGTCCCCGCGTTGAAGGACCGACTGGAAAGCCCGGTAGAATCCGTGGCTTCCACCAGCAGCGAAGAATGGCTGAAGGAGGCGGAAAAATCTATCGCCGTAGTTTTGGCGTTTTGAGTTTGACCGGTGCCGGAAATAAGAAAGCGAGTTACACTTTCGCGTAACTCGCTTGGAATGATTTTGCCGAGACTAACTCGACAGCGCGCCTTCGGCGGCGGCTTTCTGGTTGAAGATCAGTTTGCCGTTCTCGGCGGTGACCGTCACCGGGTCGCCTTCGTGCAGCGCGCCCTTCAGGATTTCCTCGGCCAACGGGTCTTCGAGGAAA
This sequence comes from Verrucomicrobiota bacterium, assembly GCA_004297495.1. Taxonomy (GTDB): domain Bacteria; phylum Verrucomicrobiota; class Verrucomicrobiia; order Limisphaerales; family JADLHS01; genus SCTL01. The sequence goes on along the minus strand of SCTL01000475.1, from coordinate 1,012 downwards.
CGTTCCACCGCGCGGCGCATCGGACGCGCGCCGTATTGCGGGTCGTAGCCTTTTTCCACGAGGAGGTCTTTCGCCTTCGCGTCGAGTTCGAGCTTGAAGTTTTTGCTCTTGAGGCGCGTGGTGACCTTCGTGATTTCCAAATCCAAAATCTCGATGAGGTCCGGCTTCGTGAGCGCGCGGAAAACAATCAAGTCGTCCAGGCGGTTCAGGAATTCCGGACGAAACGTTTTCTTGGACTCTTCGAGAATACGCTCGCGCATCCGCTCGTAGCTGTCCACGTCGGTGATGGGTGAGAAGCCCATCGTGGATTGTTTCTTGATTGTCTCCGAACCGACGTTCGAGGTCATCAGGATGATTGTGTTGCGGAAATTCACCACGCGACCCACGTTGTCCGTGAGCTTGCCTTCTTCGAGAATCTGGAGCAGCAAATTCCACACGTCCGGATGCGCCTTCTCGATTTCGTCGAACAGCACGACGGAATAAGGTTTGCGCCGCACCTGCTCGGTGAGCTGGCCGCCTTCTTCGTAGCCGACGTAGCCGGGCGGCGAGCCGATCAAGCGCGAGACGTTGAACTTTTCCATGTATTCGCTCATGTCGAGCTGGATGAGCGATTTCGTGTCGCCGAACATCTGCTCGGCGAGAGTTTTGGCAAGCAGGGTCTTGCCCACGCCCGTCGGGCCGAGCAACAGGAACGTGCCGATGGGCCGGCGCGGGTCTTTCAGGTCCGCGCGCGAACGACGGAGCGCCTTGCACATAGCGGAAACCGCTTCGCGCTGACCGATGACGACCTTGGCCATCTCGCCTTCCACGGAAAGCAGCCGCGCCATTTCGTCCTGGCCCATGCGTTGCAGCGGCACGCCGGTCCACTTGGAGACGACGTGCAAAATATCCTCCTCGTCCACGACCACGCGTTTTTCCTCGCGCGCGGCGCGCCAGTCGCGTAGGAGCGTGTCGAGTTTTTCCTTCGCCTGCTTTTCCTTGTCGCGCATCGAGGCCGCGCCTTCGAAATCCT
>SCTL01000474.1 GCA_004297495.1 Verrucomicrobiota bacterium | reverse complement strand
GTTTTCTGGCTTTGGATTCCCGCCTGGTTTCCATTTTCCGTCGCACGATTTTCAATACTCATCGCCGAAACGAATAATGAATCGTGCGGCGACCTTCTGTTAAAACCAACCGCATGAATCCAGATTGTTGCGGTCACCCTCGAGCGACGCGTCATCCCGCGGCCGCGGCCGATCAGGTTTGCTCCCTTCCCGCAACCGAATCCGAATCGCGCACCGGCTTCACGTTGATCGAGTTGTTGGTCGTCATCGCGATCATTGCGATTCTCGCGGCGATGTTGTTGCCCGCGCTGGCCAAGGCCAAATCCAAAGCCCAGGGCATTTCCTGTCTGAACAACATGAAGCAACTCGGGCTGGCGGGGATGATGTACGCCGGTGACAGCAATGAACGGAACGCGGAAAATCCCGACGGTGCGGGCCGACCTCCGAATCAGGGTGAGGTCGCGAATCGGATCGCCTGGGTGGCGGGTTGGCTGAGTCTTTCCGCGACGGCGGACAATACCAACACCGCCAAGCTCGTCGGCACCGAGTATCAGCAGTACGGCTCCATCGGCGGCTATTCCAAGAGCGCGGGCATCTATCACTGCCCGGCGGACAAGGTCACCGATGATGCCGGTACGGTCCGGGTACGTTCCTGCTCAATGAATTCATACATTGGCACCACGGATTCGGGAGGCGTCAGCGGCATCAGCGGCGGAGTTTTGAACGATGCCAACGAGCACTATCGGAAGACCACCGATTTCGTCAAAGGCAAACCCACCGACATCATCGTGTTCATTGACGAGCGCAAGAACATCAACGACGGCTGGTTCTGGAGTCCGAACACCCCCGGCAGTCGCACCGCCATCCGGGATTTGCCGGCCATCTCTCACGGGAACAACAGCTCTTCGTTTTCCTTTGCTGATGGCCACGCCGAGCTGCATCGCTGGCACGACCCCAAATTCATCGCCATGAAGGACAGCGGCGACGCACCGCCTGGCGGCAGCGACGACATCCTGTGGCTCGCCGACCACGTGACCGCCAAACGATGATTCGACCCGCGAAACTCCACCAACTTGAATCGCAACCACCGACCGACAATTCACGAACAACAATCCAAAATGAAAGCCTCCAACAACCAATCCAAATTCCGCGGCCTGCCTGTCAGGCTGATTCTGGGCATCGGCTGCACGCTGATCGCCGCCACTGCCTTCGCTGCCGACAAAACCTGGGATGGTGGCGGCGATCAAACTAGTTGGAGTGGTTCACCCGCCAACTGGGATTTGGATACCGACCCGGTGGCCAACGACCGGTTGTTTTTTGGCGGCACCGTGGGTCTCTCCCCCAACAATAATTTCGCCGCCGACACGGATTTCGGAGGCATCACATTCAATGCCGGCGCTGATCCGTTCACCATCTCTGGCGCCGAAATTGACCTCGCAGCCGGCGCCGGCGTCACCAATAACTCGGCCAACGTGCAGACCATCTCCGCCAACCTTGACAACAATGGCGCAAACAAGGTGCACAACACCTTTGCGGCTTCGATGATTTATTCCGGACTCGTTCGGAACAATGCAATCATCAAGGAGGGCACGAACAGTTTGACGCTCTCCGGCTCCACCGGCAATTCGAGTGTTGGGGCTATTATCAACGATGGCGTTTTGATCCTGGCGAAAAGCGCTGGGCAAGCACTTTCGAGTCCGGCCCTCGTGAATACCAACGGCACTTTGCGCATCGTAGGCTCGGGGACCTATCAGGATCAGATCCACTTCAATCAGCGCATCACGATGAATGGCGGTAAATTTCAACTGCAGCACGTGGACAGTGTCAACACCACCCGCCTGGAAGAAATCGCGGCGCTCAGCGGGTCGAATCTGAACAGTATCGTGGAATGTGGTCTCGCGGCTTCCACCAACCGACTCGACATTGGCGGCGGCAGCGGCCATCGCGGCATTTACTCCGGCACGATTCGCGACGGTGCAGCGGGTGTGCTCGCCCTTCAGGTGTATCGCGGAAACAATTACGAACAACTCAACGGCACAAATACCTATTCGGGAGTCACGCTGGTTAACAATTCGCAGGCTTCCGGCGCGGCGCGCTTGATCGTCAACGGCGCGCACATCGGCGGCGGGGCCTACACGGTCAACGGCAGCGCCACCGACTCGACCCGCGTTGGCTATTTGCACGGCAGCGGCGTGATCTCGGCGAGCGTGATCAACTTCAACGCCAACTCCGTCCTCGCGCCGGGCGGCTCCTTGAGCGCCGACCTGTCGGACGCCGCCACGTTCTCCGATTCCATCGGGATTCTCACTATCAGCAACACGGTGAATCTGAATCTCGCCACGTCCACCCTCGACGTTCAAATCAACGGCACGACGCCCGGCACGTCGCACGATCAGGTTAACATTGCGGGCAGCGGCACGTTCTCCAATAACAACGCCAATCTCAAACTCACCATCGGCTACACGCCGGCCGTGGGCGACAAGTACACCATCGTCAAAGTGCAGGGCACGGATTCCGCCACCAACGTCGGCGTGTTCGCCACGTTGAACGGCGTGACCACCGATCTCTCGCAAGGCGCGACCTTCATCGAGCCTGGCTCGGGAAAATATTTCAAGATCAGCTATCGCGCGGAAGGCTCGACCTTCGACATGGGCGCGGGCCTGGGTAATGACATCATGATTCAGGCCGTGGCGACGCCGGGTGCGAATCAGACCTGGCGCGGCGACGTGAACAATGCCTGGGATATAGCCACGACCGCCAACTGGCGCACCAGCGGCGGTGCGTCCACCACGTTCGGCGCGACGGACAATGCCGTCTTCAACGATTCCGGCTCGAACAGCGCACCCATTGATCTCACGACCGACCTTTCTCCCGGCAACATCACGTTCGATGCGACCAAGGATTATGTGTTCGCCACCAGCGCGGCGGGCAAGCTGACGGGCACGGTTGTGTTGACCAAAACAAACACCGGCACGCTGACGATTGTGACCGACAATAACAACGCAGGTGCCAACATCATCAATCAAGGCAAGGTCCAGATCGGCACGAACGGAACATCGGGTACGCTTTCCGGCACCATCTCGATCAACCCCTTCGGCACGCTGGCGCACAATCGTTCCGACGACGTGACGGTTTCCTCCGCCATCGTCGGTTCGGGGGCGTTGCTGCACACGGGCAGCGGCGCGTTGATTCTCTCGGCGGACAGTCCCTTCAGCGGTCGCACGACCAACACCGGCGGCATGTTGCAACTCGGCACTGGCGTGGGCGCGATTGGTTCGATTGGTGGCGACGTCAACGTAAGCGGCGCGAGCGTTCTCCGTTATCTCTACGCCGCCGACGCCAACGTGGGGAATACCAAGAGCGGCAATGGCACCGTCATCTATGAAGCCGCCACTGGCAACCGCACCTTCACGATTCCCGGCACCACCACCAACATCAACTTCAGCGGCTCCAACTACGTGGCCGTCGGCGTGCGTCTCCACTGCGCGGATCAAAACGGCGGATACAACCTCGGCAACGGCGGCACGGTCAACGTTCCCGATCTGGCTCAAGTCTGGGTGGACCGCTCGGCCACGGCCTACAATCAAGAGTTCTTCCTCGCCGGCAACGGCTGGACGGGCGACGCCACGCCGCTCGGCGCGATGCGCATCTTTGGCTGCACGGTCAGTGGCCCGGTTCACCTGCTCGCCAATACTCGCTTCGGCGGTTCGATCAACGGCGGCACGATCGTCGGTCAGATTGACGGCGCGTACCAACTCGAGGTCCTCGGCAACGTGAACTCGTTCATCCTCAGCCTCGGCCCGACCAACGGCGCGAACACCTACGGCTCCACGCTCGTCACCCAAGGCGCCATCCGCGCGACGACCGCCGGCGGCATCAGTCCCGGCCCGTTGACCGTTGACCTCGCTGGCGAAGTGAATGTGTTCGGCAACAACGTCACCGTCTCCAACTTGAACAACGGCGTTGGCGGCGCGGGCGTGATCTACAACAAGAGCACCGCCACCAACGGCACGTTGACCGTGGGCACCGATAACACCAGCACCGCCTTCGATGGCGTCTTCGGCGATGGCGCATCCAAATCGCTCGGCCTCACCAAAGTCGGCAACGGCACGCTGACGTTGAGCGGTGTGAACACGAACACGGGCAATGTCACCGTCAGCGGCGGCACGCTGGCCATGACTGGCTCGGGTTCATTCGGCAACGCGGCGCTCATCAGCGTCGGCAGCGGTGCGTTCTACGATGTCAGCGCGGCGGGCGGCACGTTGACGCTCACTAGCGGACAGACGCTCGGCGGCAGCGGCACCGTCACTGGCGACGTGATTGCCTCCTCCGGCGCCACCATCGCTCCGGGATCTTCGGTGGGCACACTCACGGTCTCCGGCAACGTGACCCTCGGCGGCAACATGCTGATGGAATTGAATCGCTCCCTCTCGCCGAACAGCGATCGCCTGGTCAGCAGCGGTGGTTCGATCACCGGCGGCGGCACGTTGACCGCGACGAACATCGGCCCGGCGCTGGCGGCGAACGACACGTTCCAACTGTTCTCCTCCGGCGTCAGCGGCATCACCGCGAACCTGCCGGCCACGGACTACATCAACGCCATGACCTACACCTGGCAGAACAATCTCGCCAGCAGCGGCTCGATCAAGGTCTTGACCGCCACGGCCCTCACTCCGCCGGTGCTGAATTATTTGCAGTCCGGCAGCACGCTCACGCTCTCGTGGACCGGGCCGTTCAAGTTGCAGTCGCAGACCAACAACTTGAGCGCCGGCATCACCACCAACGGCTGGAGCAACTATCCCAGCGGCGGCAGCAGCCCGGTGATCGTCACGATCAATCCAGCGAACCCGACGGTGTTCTACCGTTTGAGCCTGCAATAATGCGAGTGGATTTTGGGTTGGGCTAATTGGGTGAACGGGCGACGCCGGGTGCGTCGCCCGTTTCTTTTTGAACGCAAGCCGGCTTGCCCCTTGTAATTCCCCGCCGAGATTTCAAAGTGTCTTGCAGAAAAGAGAGAAGATTTTCCCCGTTGCTCGTGACATACTGTTCTTCACCACATTTTTGAATGGCAAAATGTTAAACACGAAGTTTGCGCGGATCGTCCTGTTACTTCTCGTCGTGCTCTCCGAGTCTCGCGCGCAGAACCTCATCAACGTCAAACCCGCCGGCAGCACGCCCGGCGCGCCCAGCGGCGCGGCGGTCATCGGCAGCGCCGGAGACGCGTGGAATTATTTTCCCAGCTTGAGCGCGCGCGCCAGCGGTGGCGGTGTGGTGACGAATGCGACGACGATCAAGGATTCCTCCGGCGCCACGCTCGCCGGTGTCACGATGACGATGTCCCTTAGCGGCGGCGATGGGTTGGATGCTTACACCGACACTGGTTCGTTTAGCCCGACGCCTTCGTTGCTCATGGGAAACTACGTTTACGAAAACGCCGGCGTGAATTACTTCACGATCGTTTTCAGCGGACTGCCCGCGAACAAGTCCTATCTGCTCTACGGCATGGGCAACGGCAA
>SCTL01000473.1 GCA_004297495.1 Verrucomicrobiota bacterium | reverse complement strand
GCCGCCGTGCGTCACATACCGCACGTCATCGGGATAGGTGAGGTCCGGAGCATCCTGACGGCCACCACCAGTCGTGCGACAGGCGTTGGGCTGGATGCAGCCGACTGAAGCTTCGCAGGATGTGGAGGCAGTCACGCGGACCACCTGATTGCTCGAGTTGCGAGTCCACGAGCAGACGTTGGTCTTGGTCTGGTCAACTGTCGCGGTGATGTCGATGTGGCTCGCGAAGGCGATTCCGCAGGTTGTCGGGCAGGTCACCGCGTCAACGCAGAGCACAATGTTGGTGCACTCACCCGGATTGAGCGAGAGACGGAGATTCGCCACGTTCGTGCAATCACCGCCGAGCGCCACGATGTCCGGGGCGAAGATCGTGATGTCCGACAGGGGCAGCGAGCCCGTGTTGCAGACTTCAACTGCATTGGTGATCAAGTGCGCCTGGCCATCGCACGGAATTTGTGTGAAGGACACGCCATTGACCGTTTCACGGCAGGTAATGTCAATCGGTATGACCACGACTGCCGCCGTGTCGTTGGTGCTCACATGGATACCGCTGGAGACACCCACGCCGTTGGCGGTGACCGTGTTGGTGACATTGTCGCAATGCACGACGCCGGCCACGATGCATTCAACGGTCTGATTGATCGCGAGCGTAGTCGGGAAGTTGCAGGCTGCCAGGCTCAGGACGTTGTCCACGACCGTAACGTTGGTCAGCGTATCTTGACCGCAATTGGTCACGCGGACGCGATAACAGAAGGACGGACACTGACTGTTGTCGAGGGTCTTCGCGCCAGTGGCGAAGTGCGACCAGTTGTTCGCGCAGCCAGTGGGCAATTCGCAAACCACTTCTTTGGTCACGCAGATCTTCGGCGGACACGTAATAGTGACCGTGCAACTGACCGGAGCCGAAGTGACACTGAGCAAACTCGGGCAAGTCGCGTCGGCTGGACAAAGGTTGTTACCCGTTGCAGTCGCCGTGTCAGTAATGGGCAGGCAACCTAGTCCGGTGGTCGAAAACGGTCCCTGATTGTTCGTGACGCACTGGCCGATAGCCAACGACCCAATCGTGATATTCGAGTTGATGCCGTTCTTGTTATCATGAATCACGACACCTGTAAGTGGAACGTTGCCGGCATTGCAAACCACAAAAGTCTCGTTGTACGTGTCTCCCGGGACGAGGCTCCTGACTCCAGGTGATCCCGTCTTGAAGCAATCTTTCGTTAATGTAATCGCCGGTGCAGTGCTGACATGGCAAGTCGCGCTGTTGGTGGCTCTCACTGTTTTCGGCACAAAGGCCGGGTCCAAACTGGAATCTGTTCCGGAGGCGATGATCTGATCCGTGAACGGTCCACACAGTGCCGCACCACTCCCCGCAGGATTGTAACTGCCCGTGTAATTCACACATTCACCAGGCAGCAACCGCCCGCCGCCCGCCGCCGGAAAACTGTTCGTGCCAAAGGACGTCGTCGTCGAAAACACAATCGTCGCCGGCGGGTTGTCCGTCACCGTGACGCCGAAGAGCGCATCATCCCCGTTGTTGCAAACCGTGCCGCTAAATAAAATTGGCTGGCCAAATGGAGTGCATGTACTCACGCACTGCTTGGTGACGGTAATGCTCGGCGTCACAATCACCACCGGCTGCGGGGCCGAACCGCCCTGCAATTGCGCAATCTGTCCAAGCCCCGTCGGAATCGTAAAGGCATCGCTGGCCGCCAGAAACTGAATCACCTTGGCCACGCCGTTGATCACAAACCCGCTGCCGCGCGGAGTCGTAAATGAATAGCTCCGGTTGACGTCGCTCGCTTGAATCACGTACGTCAGGGGCACCGCCCGGCAACTCGCATCGGCGGGAGTGGGAATACAAAACTTTGACTGGCCCAAGGTGCCGCTAACCAAGCTGTAATTGGTTTGATATTGATGCGTGAAGACAGGAGTCGTTACTCCGTTCGGATAGATGAGGTACGACTCACCGCGATCCACGGAACACACGTTTCCCACGACACCCACGCCGAGTGCGGTGACTGTGACGGTATCGCCAACGTGAGCCGTTCCCGGGCTCACTTGAAGAATCGAAGCCATGCCGCCACCGATACAATTCTGGGCCGACGCTTGTGGCGTCGCCAAGACCGTCGCCAACGCAGCACATGAGAGTGCCAGCGCCGTCCTACAGTAACTTGATTTTGTTTTCATTGTTTTCTCCCTGATGTCAGTCGCTTTTCCACTCAATTGAAAAAAGTTCGAGCTGATGGCTCTGTTGAATAAGCCTTCCGCTGTGAAACCATTCTTTCGCAATGGGCCGGTCAGGCGCGACATGAACTCTGGTTCTGGTTTAACTAATTGGGTAACGCTCTCTACTACTATTAGTTTATGAACCTGTTTCTAAAATCTTACAAGCCTAAGTTAGTATGGACTTGTACGGAATCCGGCATTGGCGCACACGGTTCAGTTAGCGAGGATTACGATGCAACGTTCGGTTGTCCGATTAACCAATCGCAAGACCGTCGAGCGCACAAGTAGTTGGGCAGTAATTCTGCCGGGGGCGCAAACAGCTTTTCAGGGACCGGTGCAAGTCTCGAGTTAACGACTGAGAAAAAGAAAAAAGAGAGGCCGTTGTGTCAACGGCCTCTCTCGAAGATGATCGGGCTCAGGATTACTTTGTGTATTCGACCACAAATCCGTCGGTGACTCCCATTCCCACAGAGGCGAAGACTCCGCCAAAATCCACCGTGAGGGCAAGTGATCCACCAAAACTGCCGGTGGTCAATACGTGACCAAGCGAGTCGAAGGCAATGCCGGTACCGGTGTTGGTATTCGCACGCTTGGCCCAGCGGAAGGTACCCGTGGTTGTGTAATTCGCGACAAAGAAGTATCCCCCGCCGACATAGATTCCGTCACCGAAGTCTAGCATCTGGCTGGAGTGTCCCGTCATAGCGACATTGCCGCTCGCGTCAACGGTGACAGCCCGACCCTCATCACCGCTGCCGCCGTTTGATTTGCTCCAAAGCAGGTTGCCGGATGAATCATAGGCGTTCAGGAAAAACCCTCCACTTGAGCCGGTCACAAAAACTTTACTAGTAATGGGGTCAGCAGCGATTCCAAAGCCAGCCGTACCGCCCAATGCCTTGGACCAGCGATGCGTACCGTCCGCGCCAGCGTACTTGGCGACTACGGCCCCTCCGGTGCCGATGGAGCCACCGCCTAAGTTGATAGCGCCAGAAGCGCTGCCAGTCAGCAACACATCCCCCGCGCCATCAACAGCCACTCCGTTGGGAATATCATACCCCGTGCTTCCCCATGTTTTTGCCCACGTGGTCGCACCCGTCGCACCCGAGAGTTTGACGAGCGCCATGTCGAAATCTCCAACACTGTAGAGCAGACCTGTACCCAAGTCGATGCTCACGGAACTAAACTGGGCGGCCATAAAAATATTCCCGCTCCCATCCACTGCCACGGCCGTGCCGGAATCATTGCCGCTTCCACCAAATTTCTTGGCCCAAAGCAGACCGCCGGACGGAGAGTATTTGACGATGAAGATATCCGAAGAGTAAGCACCAAGTGGATTTAGCGTGCTTGTGAGCGTCACTCCGCCAAAATCCACTGATCCTTGAAAATAGCCGGTCGCAATTATGTTGTTCTGGCCATCCACAGCCACAGAGGCAACCCCACCCGCCAGAACCTTCACCCAAAGAAAGGCATTTTGCGCCGAGTATTTGGCGATGAAGCCTGTCCAACCCGCGGCATTCGCCATGGGACCACCACCGAAGTCCGATGAAGCACCTGCTGCGTCCATAAACGTGCCCACTGAAATCACATTGTTAGCGTGATCGGCAACGACTCCTGCGGGGAGAAGCCGGTAGCCTGAAATCATGTTGCGCACCCATTGGGCTTGACCAGGTGTTGCGGTACTATTGTTGGTGACTGTCACCTGTTTGCTCGCGCTCGCCGAGGCGCCCAAGTCATCCGTGGTAGTCAGCGTCACTGTGTAATTACCCGCAGCTGCATACGAGTGTTGTGAAGTAACACCCGAGCCAGTGCCACTGTCGCCGTAATTCCACTGATAGTTGACGATGGTCCCGTCATCGTCGGTTGAGCCAGAGCCATCCATCACGACGCTGGTGGAAACGGGAACGGAGACGTTGCCGCCGGCGTTCGCAACCGGGATGAGATTGCCGTCCTGGTTGACCGTGATGGTACGGTTGGTGTTTTGACCGGTGACGGTGATGACTGCAGCTCGCCCCGTAAGAGCGGCATTGGCGGCCAGCGAGTAGGCGATAGTCGTGTTGCCCGAGCCGCTCGTCGGGGAGGTAATCGTCAACCATGCGGCACTGCTGGAAAGTGTCCAACTGCAACCGCTGCCGGCGGTCAGACTGGAAGCGCCGCTCGTTGACGCCGCCGAACTGGCGTAAACGTTGTTGGGCGTCACCGAGTAAGTGCAAGTCGGGGCGGCGTCTTGATTCACGGTGATCGTGTAATCCGTGCCGCCACCGTGCACAACCACCGTCCCGGCGCGAGTGGCAGCGGTGCCGTTCGCGGCAACCGTGTAAGCAACCGTGCCGCCACCAGTGCCGCTGCCGCCCGAGGTGATCGTAATCCAGGAATACGCCGAAGTGGCAGTCCAAGTGCAGCCGCTTCCCGTCGTGACAATGGAACTGCCGCTGCCGCCGGAGTAAGCGAATGAAGAGGACGTCGGCGAGACGGAGTAACTGCAAGCCGCCACGCCGCTTTGGTTGACGGTGAAAGTCTGACCGCCGATGGTCAGCGTGCCGCTGCGACTGCTTGAACTGCCGTTGGCGGCGACGGAATAGGAAACCGTGCCGTTGCCACTGCCGCTGCCACCGCTGGTAATCGTAATCCAAGCATCGTTGGCGGTCGCGCTCCAGGCACAACCAGCAATGGCGGTGACGCTCACGTTCCCACTGCCACCGCTCGCAGTCATGGAAGTGCTGACTGGAGAAAGCGAATAAGTGCAGGGGGCGCCCGCTTGCGTGATGCTGAAGGCCAAGCCGGCGACGGTCATGCTCGCGTTGCGGGCAGTCGAGCTGGTATTGGCGGCGACGGTGAAGTTGATTGTGCCATTGCCGGCACCACTGCTGCCGGAGGTGATCGTGATCCAGCTGGTGCCGTTGTTGGTCGCGGTCCAAGTGCAACCACTGGTCGCCGTGACCGGCAGACTGCGAGTAACGCTGGACGAACTGTAGCTGGCGCTGTTGGAAGCAATCGAGTAGCTGCAGCTGATACAGCTCGGTGTGGTGGCGTTGACGGTGGAACTGAACGCGGAGCGATTACCGGCATTGTCAACGGCCGCCACTTTGTAGGCGTAGGTATGCGAGCCAACCAGGGTGGCATCCACCGTGGAAGTGGTGGTTACTTCGCGCAGAAACACGTTGTCGCGATAAACTTGGTAACCGCGCAATCCGGAAGTATAAGTGGTACTGCCTTGTTTCGTGCCTTGGTCCACCGAAGCGCCCCAACTGAGGTTCACGGAGGAGCAGCTGGCGACGGTCGCCACAAGATTCGAGACAATGTTGGGCGCCGCCTTGTCTTTGGAATATGTGCTGTAGTTCGCCTGATACGTGGTGGTGTTGGTGTAGTTGGCGACGCGATAGAACGCGCTCGAGGTAGTGACGAGGTTGCTGGCGCCGGCGTTGTTGGTGTTCGGCGCCTCCACCGGTTGCCAGGTGCCGTTGAGCGACGTCGCACACTGCACTTGGTACATGACGTTCGGGTCACCACTCAAACGCACCTTGGCCACGCCGCCGGTTACCGTCAGATTGGTAATGGACGGGGGATTTCCAGGTCCTGCGGCTGACGCCGACAGACTGCCAAGGAGGACGGCAAGAAAAAACACTCCGAGACTCTTCCTCGAGAACAAACTGTTGAGCAACCTCATACTCCACGACCTACGCAGGAGGCGTACCAACCCGAAAACGTTTCTCATCTCTGACGAACACCGTGAATCCGTAACCATCATGAATCTGTTGATTTTATTGTTGTTTTGCGATTGCTTTAACCCCGCACAGCTTATGGGTTTCTCTCCAGGTTGAGAGTCTTCTCCGTTGCGGGAAACGGAATTGACAACCTCCGGGTCCATTCTGAGGAAAGTTCCACCGACAAGTCTAAAGACAGGGGTTTTGGATTTGTGCCCAGCCATCATACACAAAAGTCTCATACGCACAACATCCTATCAGGCGGGGCACGCGCACGCGCCGCGGGAACCAGTTCCGTGGGCCCGGGTGGCGAGCGTGGACAAAACCCGGAACAACAACGGCAGATCGAGCGGCTTCTCCATCACCGCATTGACGCCGTGAGCCGAGAAGGCGGCGCGGTGATCGGCACGCGCACTCATTAAAACGGCGGGAAGTGTGGGTTGAATTTTTTTGAGTTGCTCAAAAGTGTCGCCGCCGTTTTCCACTCCCAAGTCCAGATCGAGCAATACAACGTCAATCGAGTTGGCCGCGAGCCCGCGCAAGGCCTCATCGCTGGTCGCGGCCTCCACCACTCCAAAATTCTCGAACGCCAAGGCATTCGTTAGCGCCTGGCGTACGGTCAGGTCGTCCTCTACCAATAAGATCGTGGTTTTTTGTATCACGCTTTCCTTGCTAAGCGGATCGGGTGCCAACGAACTTTCATTCGCTGGCCGCACCGAATTAAAAAAACGCCCACTCATATTCAACGACTTACAATCCGTCCGTCGGGATTTGCTGCCAGCCTCGCGGCTGACTGCAACTCATGCGTGCCAAATGATTTTCCACGGTGCAAAAAGAGTTGCCAAAAGTTCCCGGTTTCCTTGCCAACCAATTCTTTTGTGAATGCCTCTATATACGAAAGATACTGGCCCGGTTTCAACCGAATTTTCTACGGATTGAGTCGCGCTTTTTCGGTAGCGTGGAGACCGGATGGCGATCCCGGGGCGAAACAATACGAATTGAAAACCAGGCG
>SCTL01000472.1 GCA_004297495.1 Verrucomicrobiota bacterium | reverse complement strand
CGAAGTTTTTGAACGTGGTGTCATCTTTGACCCGAACCAAAATCTGTCCGGGAACGTGATGACCTGGCGCGCCTGACGCGGCGGGGGTGAAGCCGGCCAGGACAAGCGCGAGCGTCGGCCACAAGTTTCGCATCCCTGACCCGAGTTCAGTTTTGCGGCGGTGGTCCGTGGCGATTTTAGATTTTTGCTCTGGCTTGCCCACAGAAGGCGGCTCTTTCGCGCTCTTGAAAAGCTACGGACATGCCACCGAGGAGAACCCTGGATTTGAGTCGGGTTTTGCCGGGGAGTTGTCCCAAAAAGAATCGCCGTGTCCCAAAACCAATCGCGGACTGGCAATTATCCGTCCTCCCGTCCGGCGGATGACCGGCCTCTGTTTCCGGCGGACAATCTTTCTGAAGGCCGCATTGAGCTTGCGCGCGCCGGGCGTTAGGCTGGCGGCGAACGTGAAAACCGCCGCCACCTCCAACCGCCAGATCGCCACCGACATCGTGCGCCGGTTGCGCGAGGCTGGCTTCGCGGCGTTCTGGGTGGGCGGATGCGTGCGGGATTTTTTGTTGCAGCGCGAGCCGCAGGATTACGACATCGCCACGGACGCGCGACCGGGGCAGGTGGAAAAACTTTTCAAACGCACCATCGCGGTGGGGCGCAAGTTCGGTGTCATGGTGGTCGTCGAGGGGAAACAACAATTTCAAGTCGCCACGTTTCGCGCGGAGTCGGATTATCAAGACGGACGCCGGCCAAGCCAGGTCAGCTTCGGCGACGCGCGGGCGGACGCGGAGCGACGTGACTTCACCGTCAACGGACTTTTCTACGATCCCGTTTCCGAAACACTAAACGACTGGGTTGGTGGCGAGGCCGATTTGCGCGCGCGAATCATCCGCACCATCGGTGCGCCGGAGGAACGGTTCGCGGAAGATCACCTGCGACTGCTGCGCGCCGTGCGGTTCGCGGCGCAATTGGATTTTCAAATCGAAGCCAAGACCTTTGCGGCGATCAAGGAACTCGTGCCGAAGATCGAAGCCATCAGCGCGGAACGGATTCGCGAGGAGCTGCAAAAACTATTTCAACCACCACACGCCGCGCGAGGGCTGGAGTTGTTGCGCGAAACCAATTTGATGGCGCACGTTCTTCCCGAGTTGCAGGCGACGCTCACTTGCGAGCAATCACCCGACTATCACCCCGAAGGCAACGTGTTCAATCACCTCCGCTTGATGTTGAGCCAACTGCCGGCGCAGTGCGATCCGCTGTTGCCGTGGGCAGTGCTGATGCACGACATCGCCAAGCCGCTCACCGCTTCACGCGACGCGGTGACTGGCTCAATTCATTTCTACGAACACGAAAAAATCGGCGCTCGCATGGCGGAGGAAATCATGACGCGTCTGCGCTTTCCCCGAAGGCAGAGCGAGACAGTCTCGTCCGTTGTGCGCCATCACATGCAGTTCAAGGACGCGCCGCAGATGCGCAAGTCCACCTTGCGGCGGCTGTTGTTGCGCCCGACGTTTCCGCTGGAACTGGAGTTGCACAAACTCGACTGCCTCGGTTCGCACGGGCGGCTGGAGGTCTATGACTTTTTGGTTCGCGCCGCCGAGGAGCTTCAGCGTCAGCCACAGATTCGCCCGCCACTCTTGAAAGGCAACGATCTCATCAAGCTCGGCTTCAAACCCGGCCCGGCGATGGGCGCGTTGCTGGCCGAGTTGCGCGAGAAACAACTGGCTGACGAAATCAAAACCAGGTCCGACGCCAAAGCCTGGGTGAAAACAAAGCGCGCAGCGACCGTTCCTTCATGAATAATTTGCCCTATCGGTTTGCCAGAACTCGGCTATCATGCCCCCGCATTTTATTCTGACATGAGCAAGCTCCTGTTGATTGACGACGAAGAGGACGTTCTTTACTCGTTCCGGCGCATTTTTGATTCGCCGGAAATCGAGATCACCACCGCGTCCAGCGGCGAGGACGGCCTCAAGCTGATCCCCAAACTCAAGCCCGACCTCGTACTCATGGACATCCGCATGGGCGGCATCAGCGGCATGGAAACGTTGCGACGCATCCGGCAGTTGGATTCGAAGCTCCTCGTCATCCTCATGACCGCCTACGGCACGACACAGACCGCGATCGAGGCGATGAAGCTCGGCGCGTACGATTATTTGCTCAAGCCCTTCGACGTGCCGAAGATCAAGGAGATCGTCACCAACGCGCTCAAGGCCGCGCGCGACATGAAGCAGGTCGTTTCGTATCAGCCGCTGCTCGAATCCGAGGATTACGAACTCGGCATCGTGGGCCGCAGCGAGGCGATGCAACAAGTCTTCAAGCTCATCGGCCAGGTCGCCGGCACGGACGCTACCGCGCTCATCACCGGCGAAAGCGGCACCGGCAAGGAACTCGTCGCCCGCGCGATATATCATCACAGCAATCGCGCCGCGCAGCCGTTTCTTGCGGTGAACTGCGCCGCGATTCCCGAGCAGTTGCTTGAAAGCGAACTATTCGGCCACGAACGCGGCTCGTTCACCGGCGCGACCACGCAACGCGTCGGCAAGTTCGAGCAATGCAACAACGGCACCATTTTCCTCGACGAAATCGGCGACATGACGCCGCCGACGCAGACGAAAATTCTGCGCGTGTTGCAAAGCGGCACGTTCGAGCGCGTGGGGGGCAATCAACCTCTCAAGGTCAACGTGCGCGTCATCGCCGCCACCAACAAACCGCTCGAACAAGCCGTGGCCGCGCGCCAGTTCCGCGAGGATTTATTTTATCGTCTCAACGTCGTACGCATTCACATCCCGCCGTTGCGCGACCGGCGCGAGGAC
>SCTL01000471.1 GCA_004297495.1 Verrucomicrobiota bacterium | reverse complement strand
CTCGACGTTCGACGTGGTGGAATCCGTCCGCTTGATGAATGACGCCGGTGAAGTGCGCGAGCTTTCGCCCGTGGAGATGGACATCGAGTATCGCTGCTGCGCGACCTTGCGAACGCGCATCGCGCTGGGCGCGGTTTTCAAATGCCGGCTGACATCGCGCGAAGAAGTCGAGGCGCGCATGAACGAGTTCAGTCGCAAGCGCTGGGATTCCCAGCCCGCCGCGCCGAGCGCGGGTTGCATGTTCAAGAATCCGGGAATGATTCCCGCCGGCAAGCTCGTGGATGAACTCGGCTTGAAAGGTTTTAAAGTCGGCGGCGCGATGGTGTCGCTCGAACATGGAAATTTTGTCACGAACGACGGCACCGCCACGGCGCGGGACGTCCTGGAACTTGTGGCGCAGATTCAGCAGCGGGCGAAAGCCGCGCGCGGAATCGAATTGCGCATGGAAGTAGAATTGATCGGGGAAGATTGAAATGGGCAGCTCTTTGAATATCACGGTCATGCTCGGCGGACCGAGCGCGGAGCGGGACGTCTCGTTGCGCTCGGGCGAATCCGTGGCGAAGGCGTTGCGGGCGCGCGGACACGCGGTGACGGAACTCGATCCGCAAAAGCCCGGCTGGAAACTGCCGGCGAAAACTGACGTGGTGTTTCTCGCGCTGCACGGAACTTACGGCGAGGACGGCACCGTGCAGGCGGAGTTGGAAAAACTGGGCGTGCCTTACACGGGTTGTGACGCCGAAGCGAGCCGACTTGCGTTCGACAAGGTTCTGACGAAGCAGGCGTGCGTGGCTGCGAAAGTGCCGACGGCGCGTTTCACTGTGATTGAGACCGCGAATACATCCTGGCCACGTGGCTGGAATCCGCCGCTGGTGTTGAAGCCGGTGCGACAGGGTTCGAGCGTGGGCTTGCAATTCGTGGAACGCGTCGCCGACTGGAGCAACGCGCTCGCGGAATCGTTGCGTTACGATTCGCAGGTGCTCGTGGAAGAAAGAATTTCCGGCCGCGAGTGCACCGTGGGAATTCTGGACGGCGTGGCGTTGCCGCTGGTGGAAGTGCGGCCCAAGAACGGCGCGTATGACTACCGCAACAAATACACCGCCGGCGCGACGGAATATTTCTGCCCGGCGGAGTTTGACGCGGCGACGACGAAGCGGATTCAGGACGCGGCACTCGGCGCGTTCGCGGCGATTGGCGGTCGCGATTATTCGCGCGTGGACGTGATGGTGCGCGCGACCGGCGAACCGGTGGTGTTGGAAGTGAACACGCTGCCGGGCATGACGGAGACGAGTCTGCTGCCCAAGGCGGCGGCGGCGGCGGGCATTGGTTTTGAGGATTTGTGCGAGTGGATGGTGAAGCTGGCGTTGAAGCGGAAAGTGAAATGAACATTCAACATTTAACGCTCAACATTCAACGCTCAAGCTCCGATGGGTGCGTGGTGCAACTTGGACGTTCAGGGTTGAATGTTGAATGTTGAATGTTCCCGATTTGAAGAATCAGTTCCATGTGGTTCAGACGAAGAAAATATAGCAACCGGCGGATCGGGCGGCGTTACGTTTTGGACGTGAAGCTGCGCTCCGATCACGTGCGCGCCACGCGCGTGAGAGTCGGCGCTATGGTTTTTGGAGTGCTCTTCGGAACGGTGTTCGGTCTCTACGTGCTCTGGCGCGTGGGCGAGTGGACGCTGGAAAAAGTGGTTTACAAAAATCGCTCCTTTGCCATCCAGAAGATCGAGGTGCAGACCGACGGCGTGATTGCCGCCGAGCAACTGCGCCGCTGGTCGGGCGTGAAACCGGGAGATAATTTGTTCGCGCTCGATCTCGCGCGGGTGAAGCGCGATCTGGAACTCGTATCTTCGGTCAACACGGTTTCAGTGGAGCGCGTGTTGCCGCGCACGTTGCGGCTGCGCGTCACCGAGCGCGAGCCGTGCGCGCAGGTGACCGTGGCGCGAAAGAATGCGCGCGGCGTGATGGAGCCGGTCGTGTTTCAGCTCGACCCGGACGGTTACGTGATGTTGCCGCTCGACCCGCGCCAGCGCGCGACGCCGCCGAACGAAGCCGAGGCGCAGTTGCCCGTCGTGATCGGCGTGAGCATTCCCGATTTACAGCCGAATCGCCGGCTCGAAACGCCGCAGATTCAGGCGGCGCTGAAGTTGATCGCGAGCTTTGCCTCGTCGCCGATGGCGGGGTTGGTGGACTTGCGGCAGATAGACGTGAGCGCGGCGGAAATCATCGTCGTGAAAACAGGGCAGGGCGGTGAAATCACTTTTGCGCTGGATGATTTCGACCGGCAACTGCGGCGCTGGCGGCAGGTTTATGATCTCGGCCTGCGGATGCGCCGGAACATCGCCACGCTCGATCTGGCCGTGACCAATAATATTCCCGCGCGCTGGTTGGAAGCCAGCGCCGCGCCTGTGAACCCCGCCCGGCCCGTCAAACCGCTTCGCACCAGGAGACAACATGTTTGATTCATCCTCCATCATCGTCGGCTTGGAAATCGGCACGTCGAAAATCTGCGCCATCGTCGGCGAAGTGAGCGACGACGGTGCGCTCAATCTCGTCGGCATCGGCCAGTCGCCCTCGCGCGGCGTGCGCAAGGGCGAGATCGTGGACGCGCATCTCGTCGAAGAAGACGTGCGCAAGGCCATCGCCGAGGCCGAGCAGATGGCCGACGTGGAAATCCGCAGCGTGTATCTCGGCGTGACGGGCGCGCACATTTGCGGTTTCAATAATCGCGGCGTGCATCCGGTCGTGTCCGCCGATCGCGAAATCACCGAGGACGACGTGGAGGATGTCGTGAAGAATTCCAAGGCGATCAATCTGCCCTCGGACAGTTCGGTGATCCACGCGGTGCGCCAGCATTTTCTCGTGGACGGACACGAGGGCATCGCGAATCCCGTCGGGATGCTCGGCTCACGGCTCGAAGTGGACGTTCACGTCGTGCATGGAAATCTGAACCGGCTGCAAAACGCCATTCGCGTCGTGAAAGGGATGCAGCTCGAAGTGGATGAAGTGGTCTTCACCGGCCTGGCCGCGTCGCTGGCCGTGCTGACGCCCGAGCAAAAGGAACTCGGCTGTCTCGTGATAGACCTCGGCGGCGGCACGACGGATTACGTGGTGTATGTGGACGGCGTGGTCCGTCATTCCGGCGTGCTCGCGGTCGGCGGCGATCATGTCTCGAACGATCTGAAAGTCGGCCTGAAAGTTTCGATGAGCCGCGCGGAGGAACTCAAGGTGCGCTACGGCGGCGCGTTTGTGGAGGAAAAGATCAAGGGCGAAGTCATCACGCTGACCAACGCGCATGGCTTCCCGGAAAAATCCGTGAACCACGAACATCTCCGCCGCATCATGTCGCTGCGGCTCGAGGAGATTTTTGAACTGATCGCCGAGGACCTCGAACAGGCGGGGCTGACCGATTATCTGCGCGGCGGCGCATTGCTGTGCGGCGGCAGCGCGCGCGTGCCGAATCTCTGCGAACTGGCCGAGCGCGCGTTGCAGATGTCCGTGACCATCGGCAAGACCACTTCGATCAGCAGCATGAAATCGCAACTGGATCAGCCCGAGTTCGCCGCGCCGATCGGGCTGGTGAAATTCGGTTCCTACAAAGCGCGCAAACGCGAAGCCCCGTCGCCGGTGGGCAAGGGCATCAAGAAAGTCCTCAATCGTTTTCTCCAACGCTGAACTCTCACGCCATGAATCCTGAGAACTCAAATCCCCCGCCCGAGACTGCGCCCGCGCCCGCGCCGCGAGCGAACCTTCGCGTCATCGGCCTTGGCAACGCCGGCGCGCAACTGGTCGAACGTCTGCGCGAAATGGATTTGCCGGAAACTTTTTTGGCAGTCGTGAACTCTGACAAGGCCGCGCTCGCGGATGCCGGTGTGACGGAGAAACTGGAGATTTCCGCCAAGTGGCTCGGGGCTCACGGCCATCGCAGCGAACCGGGCCGCACCGAACTCGACGCGCAGGAATCCGCGCTCAAACCTTTGTGCGAGGGCGCGGAAACCGTCGCCATCGTGGCCGGCCTCGGTGGCCGCGCTGGCACGCAACTTTCGCTCTCGCTCGCCCGCGCCGCGAAACAGTCCGGCGCGCACGTGCTGGCGTTCGTGACGATGCCGTTCGATTGCGAAGGCAGCGTGCGTTACTCGAAAGCGCGGCAGGCGCTCGACCGGTTGCGGGCCGTGGCCGACATGGTTTTCTGTCTGCCCAACCAGCGCGTCGCCGGGCAACTGGACGAAGCCACGAATCTCGCGGACGCGTACGCTGTGCCGGCGCGATTGATGGTCGAGTGCGTCCGCGCCGTGCTGCACGCGGGCTGCGCCTCCACGCTGATGGGTCTGCAGTTTCCCGACATCTGCGCGCTGCTCAAAGAGCGCCATGCCGAAACAGTTTTCGCCGTGGCGCAATCGGAGGGTGCGGATCGCGCTGCCAACTTGGTGAAGCAACTCACCGAACATCCGCTCCTGCGCGGCGGGCGCGCGCTGGCGGAAACCGACGGACTATCGCTGTGCGTGCTGGGCGGACCGGACTTGCGCGTGGCCGATGTGAACCAAGTGATGCAGCAACTGGGCCGGCACAGTCACAACGCGCCGATGGTCATGGGCGCGGGAGTGAATCCGGCTTTCGCCGGCAAACTGACCGGCGTGTTGTTGGTGAGCGCGCCGCCG
>SCTL01000470.1 GCA_004297495.1 Verrucomicrobiota bacterium | reverse complement strand
GGAGACTGTTGCCCGGCGTCGGTCGCCATTGATCGCTGACTGCTGACTATTGCTCGCTCTGGCGTTCTCGCGCTCAACCGCGACGCGTCAATCACCACGTAAATTTCCTGCGTCTTTTCGATCTGAAAAACCTTCGTGATCGGTCGCGCGCGGCGGGCGGTGGCTTTCCAGTGAATTTCGTCGAAGCTGTCGCCGGGCACGTACTCGCGCAGTTTCTCGAAATCGCGGCCCTTGCCGACCTGCCGTTGCGCGTGCAGGCCGAACGCGCCGCGATTGAGAAACAGCACCGCCAGATTTTTCCGGTCGGTCAACAGGTTGGGATAAACGCGGACCTCGGATTTCCCGGGCAACGTTTTTCGCGCGGCCCAGAAACCGAGCGGCGAGGCGCTCTCGGCATACACCGATTCAATCGGGAAACTCCCGCGCTTTCGCGGCACGCAAGTCCAGCTCAGCTTGGACCACTCGCTGCCGGCGGGCAGTTCGACGGTCATGTCTTCCTGCGCCGATTCGATTTCGCGCGGCCACGCCAGCCCGAGCCGCAACGTTCGCGCCTGCTTCAGTTCATTGCCGATCCGCAAATCGAGTCGCGACTCGCGATCCTTCGACATGCGCGCCACGTCGGGCAGTTCCACGCGGATGCCATGAAAACTTGAGGTCGCCCGCCACGCATCCGCCAGCGCCACTACTATGAAACCGCCGATGAAAATAAATCCGATTAACATTGTCGCCGGTTCCACCGCCGCGAGCAGCGCGAACGGCAGCACCACGGCGGCGAACCAGAAGAGCAATTTGTTTTGCGGAACGATCATTGATTACCAGTAAATTTCAGCTTGGCTTCGTAAGTTCCTTTTCTTCCGCTTCGCTGCGTTGTTTTCGCCTCCACAACCACTGGATACCACACGCCACGAACATTCCCCAAAGGACTCCGTTGAAAATCCACAATGACCAAAGCAGCGCCGGCCGCGCATGTGCAAACAAATCGGACGCGATGAGTTTCATGGGGAGCGAAAGCAGGAGGAGCAGCCCGGGCAGCAACACGACTCCTACGAATTGTGGCAATTTATCCTTTAACGCTCCTTGAGCATCCGCCACTAGCAGGGAACTGGTTGTCCAGACCACGGCGAAGTAAACTGTAGCCACGCCCGCGGTCCAGAGCAGAAAGCTCGGGCGGGTTTTGGCGTCGGCAGACGGTGAATCGGGTTTCATAGCCGCGGATTAGTTGAACAAAATCACCGCGGTACGGCAATCTGCTGAAGGATTTGTTGAATGACTTCCGGCACGCTGAGTCCTTCGATTTCAAATTCCGGCCGCAGAATCAGGCGATGTTCCAACACCGGCTGGGCCATCGTTTTGATATCGTCCGGCGTCACGAAGTCGCGGCCCGACATCGCCGCGAACGCGCGAGCGGCCATGATGAGCGATTGCGTGGCGCGCGGGCCGGCACCGACGAGGATGCTCTCGTGCGTGCGCGTGGCGCGCACGATGTCCACGAGATACGCGGTGAGTTCATCGCGCATCACGATCAGTCCCATCTGCTCGCGCAAGAGCGTGATGTCTTCCGCCTGGATGACTGGTTTCACCACGCCGCTCGCCAGCAAAGTTTCGGGTGATTCCTTCGTCATCGTGCGCTGCGCCAGCGTCAGCTCCTCGTCGCGTGCGGGCGACTGCATCACGATCTTCAACATGAAGCGATCCTTCTGCGCCTCGGGCAGGGGATACGTGCCTTCGTATTCGATGGGATTTTGCGTGGCAAAGACGGTGAAGTTTGCCGGCAACGTGTGCGTGTCGCGATCAATCGTCACGCAGCGCTCCTGCATCGCTTGCAACAGCGCGGATTGCGTCTTCGCCGGCGCACGGTTGATTTCGTCCGCCAGCAGGAACGACGTGAAGATCGGGCCTTTGATCAGCGAGAATTCATTGCGCTGCAAATTAAACACGTTCGTCCCGGTGATGTCGGCGGGCATCAGGTCGGGCGTGAATTGAATGCGCGCGAAATCACTGCCGAGCACATGCGCGAGCGTGCGCACGAGCAACGTCTTGGCGACGCCCGGCACGCCTTCGATGAGCGCGTGGTTGCCGGTGAAGATGGCGATGAGCGCGCGCTCGATGACGTCGTGCTGGCCGATGATGACCTTGCCGGTCTCGTGCCGCGCCTGGGTGAGGACTTCCTTCAAACGTTCGGTGTTCATGAGATGGGTTCTTCCGAGATTGCAGTTGGCGAACTTGTTTCGGGTTGCTGGATTCGAGTTGAGTGATGCGTGGTGCGTGATTTCAGCGCGGCACAAATCTTTTGATACGCGGCAACAGCATTGCGCTCGCGCGCGGGCCGGGTGCGCTCGGATTCCATGATCGTTTGAGCCTGGTCCACACTCGAAATCCGAAGCGCGCGACGCGTGCCGAAGGATTTTGTCCACTCGGCGAAACAAACTTCCAGAATCTCGCGCGGCGGAACATTGCGCCGCAGCAGATTCACGAAACCCGCCGCCGCATCCTTGCCCGCGACGAAGCGTCCCTGCGCTGGCGCGGGCAGCGGCGGGACGAGGCTGATGGAATTTTTCCAGACAAAAAGTCCCGCCAGCAAAACCAATCCAGCCAGCACGCCGTGCAGGCGATATTTCCGCATCAGCACCGCCACGCCCGACGATTCAGTCACGCCCAGATGCGCTTCATCGAACACCACTTGCTTGCCCGAAGCCATCAGCCATGCGAGCAGGGCAGGTTGGCGGTCTTTCCACATCGCTTCGTTGCTCAGGAAATATGAATCCGTTGCCATCACCACCGAGCCACGCCCGAAGTGGCGTTCGATCACAACTGAATTTGTTCCGCGAGAATAGATGACACGCCACGCCGGATCGAGTTTCGTGAACACCACGGGGCTATGCCAATCGAGGCGTGGAGGCAGATGAAGATCGGTCGCGTTGGCGACGCGGGCTGGCTCATACACGTCGTCCTCGCCCTTTTTCAAATTCTCCTGACCGAACGTGACGCCCCAATATTTTTTCAGCGTGTCTTCGGTGACAAAGTTGATCGGGGTCAGCTTGCCACCAGATTTCTTCGAGCCTTTGAAACCCGGCAGGTTGGTCGAGGCGGCGGAATTCGTGATGGTCACCCCGAGGATGGTTGACTGCCAGCCCATCACCGGTTTGAACACGATGGCCAGCCGTCCGCCGCGCGCGGCGAAGGCTTCGATTTCGGTGAACATTTCCTTCGGCATCTCGCGCCACGAATACACCTCGGCGGCGATGTGTAGATAAGTCACGTCGCGCTCCTCGGGCAGCTTGCTCGATTCGCTGAAGTCCCGTCGCACGGAAAGGCCGGGCAATTTCGCCAGGCTCTCGTAGAGCGCCATCGTGCCGAGCGGATCGGAACGCAGCGACGAGTAAGGCGGAAACACATCGCCGGCCTCGAAGCGGAGCAGGAAGAGATAAACTACGCCGGCGGTGAAGGCGAGCGCGCCGACGAGCATCAAGAGGATGGGCAGGCGATGCTTCATTGCGGGCGGAGGAAAGGGTGGAACGGCAGAAAAACTTCCGGCGGCGAACATTCAACATTCAACATCCAACATTCAACGCCCAGCGCGCCCGGGCGACACGCACCCCGCGCACCGCGACAACTGGAGGTTGGGCGTTGAATGTTGAATGTTGAATGTTCCCAGTTACTCATGCGGCGGTCTTCATGCGCTCGACGTTGGCGGCAAAGCGCGAAACGAGTTCCGCCGTCGCGGCGTGCGTGCCGTACCAGACGCGCTCGAACGCGGAAAGATTTTCGGCGAAGGTGGGGAGCAAAGTGGGAATCGCGTGCGCGCGCCGGTGGAGTTCGCGTTCGTAATCACGATTTGATTTGAACCGCGCCAGTCCGATCAGATTTCGCTCCGCCAGGTGCGCGAGGTTCGCGAGGTAGAAGGCGCGCATCGCCAGCCGGAACTCGCCGCGGGCGATCAGATCGCGCGCGAGTTTCGTCCAGCCGTCTTCCGGCAACTGGTCTGCGCCGATGTTTTCATCCGTGAGATCGGGCGCGGGCTGCGCCGTTAGCGGCATGGCGGTTTCGAGTTTGCGGCGCGGTTTGCGCCAGAGGCGATACAACAAAACTCCCACGGCTCCGATGATCAGCGCGGCGGCGATGGCGAGCGCCACGCGGATCAAAACGCGCGGATCGCGTCCGCTGCCATTACCCAAATCCACCTGCGGCATCTGGCCGAAAAGTTTCTGGATGATGCGGGCGATGAACTCGAGCACGGCTTTCAGGCATTTGCCGATGAAGTGAAAAACCTTTTCAATGAACTCGCCGATCAAACCCTTCTTCTTCGGTTGTTCAGTTTCGGTCTCGCGCTCGCGCGGCATGCGCCAGGTGTATTTTCGTTCGTGAATCACTTCTTCGATGGCGCGATTCAATTGCTCGGGCGGAATGGAGCGCGTGGGCGCCGGAGACTGCGCGGGCGTTTCCGGTTCGGTCGCACTCGCACTCGCGCCGCAAAGCAGCATCACTGCGAGCACGACGGCGGCGGTGACGTGCCGGGCTTGGTGGGCGAACCGGCTCAAGTCTGCCTTCAAGTCCGCGCCTGATTTCACCGAGTCACCGTAAAAACAGCGCAGCGTGTAGATCGTTTTCAGAATCGGATCCACGCACAAGTAAGCGATACCAAACATGGCGGCGAAAAAAGTCGTGTTGAGCATCGCCCAGCCGCTGCGCGAGAAAACCGTTTCGATGCCGAACAACATTTTGAGCAACGACGGCGTCAGGCCGCACACGACGCACACGTTCACAAACACAAACGCGCCGAACAAGCCCATGAAGCCGAGCAGGAGATGATTTTGGCGTGGCCAGAGCATTGCGTCGCGGACGCACTTGGCAGTGGTCTCGCGCAGACTGCCTTCGCTCTCGCCGCCGAGTGCCGTGAGATTCTGGTAGAACGCGTAGGCCCAGGCAAACGGCAGCGCGGGAATCGCCGCCAGCGGCAGCACGAGAAAGCCGGTCGGTTGCAGCGCGGTTTGCGCGAAGACGATGCGTGCGACGGCAGACCACTTCAGAGGCTCGGCGGGTGCGCCGGAAATTTGCGCCCGCATTTCGCGCGCGAAGACGGCCTGCCAGAATTTCATCCAGACGAACAGCACGCTCACGCCCAGCGCGGCTTCGACGACGTGTTGGCGCGCGAACGGGTTGCGGCTCATGTCGGCCCAGAAGAACAGCAGCCCGAGCACGAACGGCAGCGCGCCCAGATAA
>SCTL01000469.1 GCA_004297495.1 Verrucomicrobiota bacterium | reverse complement strand
TCCTTGTTCAAGAGAGGCAGCGGCGGGTTGACAGTCGCCAACAGCGCCACCTGGGATTTGACGCAAGCCTCCTCCGGCGGGTTTAACGGTCCGCTCATTGCCCAGGCCGGCACACTGACGTTCGACAACGGCAGTGTCCAGACGGTGACGGGTGAATTGGTCATCGGCGGCGTGATCGCCAACGGTGGCGCGGGCAACGACGCGAGACTGGTCGTGGATGGCGCGACGATGAACGTTTCCAGTTGGCTCTCCATCGGCCGCGGCAACGGCGTGGGCGGCGTTTCCTCCGATCTCGTCCTCACCAACGGCGCAGTGGTCACGGCGCAGGACTCAAGCGCCTGCTACAACGGCGGCAGCGGAGCCAACAAGCCCAAAGGGTCCATTACCTTGTCCGACACCTCTTCGCTCACGATCAACAACCAGTTCCACGTTGCTGAAGCTGGCGGGGCGAACTTCAGCGTGAATGTGAACGGCACTTCCACGCTCGCCTATGGCGGCTTCATGGATCTGTGCATCGGCTTTGGCGGCACGGTTGCCAACATGAATGTGAATGGCGGCACGGTGAACTGCGGTGGCGATCCTTACATCGGCCACTGGGGCGACGGCAACGCCACGCTGACCGTCAACAGCGGCTCGTTCAACGTCGGCACGGCGGGTGAGCGCTGGTTGTTCATGGGCTACTGGGATTATGTGAACGGCCAGATCAACGTCAACGGCGGCACGTTGCAGTTCTGGAACAACTCGAAGGTGCGCATGGCCCGCAACGTCAACAACGGCGGCAACACCTTCGCCCATGTCATCAACCAGAACAGTGGTGACGTGACCTTCTACAGCGATGGCGGAACAACTCCGGGCGGATCGGGCTTGCTCGACATGTGCTACGTCGGGGCTGCGTCGGGCACTTCCACCTACAACCTGAACGGCGGCACGTTGACGGTTCCCGCCATCATGTCCAGTGCGACCGCCGGCAACCGCGTCTTCAACTTCAACGGCGGCACGTTGCTGGCGGCGGCCGCCGGCACCTTGATGGATCTTGGCGCGGGCAATGCCCACGCGTACGTCCGCACCAATGGTGCGGTGATTGATGACGGCGGTCAGAGCGTGACGATCAACACTGCACTGGAGCACTTCACTGGCGAGGCGACTGACGGCGGATTGACCAAGAAGGGAATCGGCACGCTCAACCTGACCGGAGCGAACAGCTACACCGGCAACACGATTGTCAAAGCCGGCACACTGGAGCTTGCGCAAGCCACCCTGGCTTCGTCCGCCAGTGTCTCCGTGAGCAACACTGCGGTCCTCCAATTGGATTTCGCGACGACCAATCAGGTGTTCGGTTTGGTTCTGAATGGTGTCGCGCAGCCGGCAGGCGTCTATAACAACGGCAACGCGCCGACCTACCTTACTGGCACGGGCAGTCTGTTGGTGCAGCCGATCGCGAGCAACCCGACCAACCTCACGTTCAGCGTGATCGGCGGCACGCTCTCGCTCTCGTGGCCGGCGGATCATCTCGGCTGGCTGCTCCAGTCGCAGACGAACTCGCTCAATCTCGGCATCGTGACCAACAACAGCGCGTGGTACGACTGGCCGGGAACGGCGTCAGTCACGTCCACGAATGTTCCGATCAATACCGCCAACCCAGCGGTGTTCTTCCGGTTGCGTCATCCTTGACACGCAGCGACGGGGCTGAATACCGGGTTGTTGGGAAGTCGGAATCATTCCGCAAAGGGTGGTTCCGACTTCGCTTTTTAGGGTTGCAAACTGGCTTTGTGGGCGGACGTTTCTGGCAGGAAAGACTTGGCCGGTTTGGGAACGCGATGTCGCATGAGTAATTGAAGCCGTTCTGGTCTCCTTGCGCGAACCTTCGCTCCGCGAGCTCCCAGGTGCGGCCATGCGAGAATACTGAGATCATGAAATACATTGCTACGTGCCCCCGACGCGATTCCGGTTCGCGTTCCCGGGCATTCACTTTGATTGAGTTGCTGGTGGTGATCGCCATCATCGCCATTCTGGCGGCGATGCTCCTGCCCGCGCTGGCCAAGGCCAAGGAGCGCGCCCGGCGCATTCAGTGCCTGAACAATCTCCATCAGTTCGCCATCGCCACCACCATCTACGCCGGGGACAACAAAGAAAAGCTCCCGGTAATTGACAACCCCGCCAACGGCTGGGCGTGGGATCTGCCGGACACTGCGGCGGACTCCATGTTGCGCAGTGGCGTGCAGAAGAAGACGTTTTATTGTCCGGGCACGGCGCCGCGCTTCGATGATGGTTTGAATTTTAACAATCCCGCGCCTTACAGCCTTTGGAATTTTTTTGGCGGCAGTCCGAATCATCACGTCCTCGGGTACGTCATGGCCTTCACCGGCCCAGCCGCCAACCGCGCCGCCTTCAATCTCATTTTGACCAACCAGAATTCCACGATGCTTTCGGAGGAGATCGTGATTAACGCGTTCACGAAGGTGACGCCGCCCAACACGGACCGCCCACTGATCGCCGATGGCACGATCAGCGAGAACAAGGCCGGCACGGCGGCGGACCCCAGTCTCGCCGGCAGCTTCACCAGCGTGAACGGTGGATTTGAATATCCGGCTGGCACCAAGGTGTCGCACATCAGCCCGCACCTGAAGAAGACATTGCCCGACGGCGGACACATCGCCTTCAAGGACGGCCACGTGCAATGGCGCAAGTTCAAGGACATGGAACAGCGCGCCAGCGGCACGAGCCGGGGTTTCTGGTGGTGAGGCCACACGAATGTGTGGCGGGGCTTCAAATACAATTTTCATGAAACGAGCCGGGGTAACTCTCTTCATTTCGTCCCTTGTCTTGACGCAGCCTTGTGTCGCAACGAACGCGGCCAGCTTGAGAGTCCAGGTGAATCGCCCGTCCGCTCGCGTGAGTTCCAATCTGTTCGGCATCTTCTTCGAGGAGATCAACTATGCCGGCGATGGCGGGCTCTACGCCGAGTTGGTGCGCAATCGCTCCTTCGCGGGCTCGGCCAGTCCGGATTTCTGGAGCTTTGTCGCGCAGGGAACTGCCGTCGGGCAGATCGTCGTGGACGAATCCCAGCCGCTCAACCCCAACAATCTTCGCTCGCTTAAACTCACCAAGACTTCCGGCGTGGGGCGCATTGGCGCGGCCAACGCCGGCTATTGGGGCATCGCGCTTCAATCCGACGCGACTTACGATTTGAATTTATTTGCGCGCGCCTCAAATGGGTTTTCCGGAATCATCAACGCGCAGTTGGAGAGCGCGGATGGCAGCGCAGTTTATGCGCAGGCGTCGTTCAGCGGCCTCACGACGAACTGGCAGCACCGGTCAGCCGCGTTTGTTTCGAGTTCGACCGATACGAGCGCTCGCCTCGTCCTGAGCACCACCAACATCGGCACATTCTGGCTCGACGAAGTCTCGCTGTTTCCGCGCGCGACCTTCGCTGGAAGGACCAACGGTCTTCGTGCTGACCTGGCGAACAAGTTGAACGACTTGCGGCCTTCGTTCCTGCGTTATCCCGGCGGCAACTTCATCGAGAGTTTCAACGTCGCCAACGCGGTACGCTGGAAGAAGACCATCGGCGATCTCGCCGCGCGTCCGGGTCATTTGAACGACTCGTGGGGCTACTGGTCCACCGACGGCTACGGTTTGGATGAGGCTTTCCAGCAATGCGAAGACATGGGTATGGAACTGCTCTACGGCATCAACGCCGGTCTGATGCTCGGCTACAACGGCAATACCAACAACACCGTGCCGCTCGATCAGATGGGGCCGTGGGTGCAGGACGCGCTCGATTTGATTGAATACGCGAATGGCGACACGAACACCACGTGGGGCGCGCTTCGCGCCGCGAACGCTCATCCCGCGCCGTACCATTTGAAATATCTCGAAGTCGGCAACGAGAACGGCGGCTCGTATTTGAACGACCGCTACACGTTGTTTTACGACGCCATCAAAGCCAGGTATCCCGACATTCACTTGCTCACTCCGGGCAACTGGAGCGGCGGCATGCCGTGGAGCCGGCCCGTGGAAATTGCCGATGAACATTATTACTCTAGCCCCGCGACTTTCATTTCCTACGCGACCAAATACGATGGCTACAATCGCAAAGGCCCGAAGATTTTCGTGGGCGAGTATGCCGTGACTTCCGGCTTTGGCACCTACGGCAATCTTGCTGCCGCCCTGGGCGAAGCGGCGTTCATGACCGGGATGGAACGCAATTCCGATATCGTTACGATGGCGTGCTACGCGCCGTTGTTCGCCAACGTGAACAACATCCAGTGGCATCCCGATCTGATTTATTACGACAACTCCCGCTGCTTCGGCACGCCCGCCTATTACGTGCAGCAGATGTTCAGCGTGAACCGCGGAGACATGGTGCTGCCCACGGTCGTCAACGCGGCGGGCGTCGTCACCAACCCGCCGACGCGTGGAGGCATCGGCGTGGGTTCGTGGGCCACGTCCGTGCAATACACAAACATCGTCGTCACCAGCAACGGCGTGACTCTCTACGCGAGTGACTTTGTGAATCAGGGAACGAACGGCTGGCGGGTTTTCAACGGAACGTGGGGCGTAAGCAACGGTCGTTATCAACAAACTTCCACGAGCGCCACGGATTGCCGTTCGACCACGGGCAGCACAAACTGGGCGAACTACACGCTCTCCCTCCGCGCGCGCAAAACCGGCGGCAGCGAAGGTTTTCTCATTTTGTTCAACTGGCTCGACGATAACAACTGGACCTGGCTCAACCTCGGTGGCTGGGGCAATACGCAACACGCCATCGAACAAAACCTGAACGGCAGCAAGTCCACGCTCGGGAGCGGCGTCTCCGGCAACATTCAGAATAACCAGTGGTATGACATTTCGGTCGTTCTGACCGGCCCGCGCATTCAGTGCTACTTGAACGGCACATTGATTCAAGACACGACCTACCCGACCACTTCACCGACCGGCTTGTTCGCGTCCTCGACTTACGATGAATCCACCGGCGAGGTCATCATCAAGGCGGTCAACCCATATCTCTATTCGGTGGAAACCTCGTTCGTTTTGACGGGACTTGATGCCGTGTCCTCCAATGCCACGCTCATCCAACTCACCTCGTCGAGTTCCGCCGATGAAAACTCATTCGCCACGCCGACGAAAGTTTCGCCCGTGACCAGTGCCATCAACAACGCCGGCACGAATTTCACGCTGACGATCCCGGGCAACTCGCTCTCTGTGCTGCGCCTGAAAGCAGCGGGACTTCACTTCGTGACCAATTTGACCGTGCAAGTCCCGTCGCCGATCAATGGTGGCCAGACGGTGACGCCCACCGTGTGGGGTCAGTTTTCCGGAGCGACGAATTGGATCAACCTCACCAGCGACACAAACTTCGCCATCACGTTGACTTCCACAGATAATGGAATTCTCGGCGTGGACGCGGTCGGTAATGTCACCGGAATCAGGTCGGGCAAGGCGGACATCATCGCGACTTACGCAGCCCTTGGACTCACAGCAACCCAGACCGTGGAAGTCATCGGCACGCCGACGACGCTCATGCACCGCTACAGTTTCAATGAAACCAATGGCAGCACCGTGATGGATTCCGTCGGCGGCCCAGCCTGGAATGGCACGCTTCCCAATGGCGGACAATTCGCGGGCGGACAATTGACCCTGGCGGCAAGCAGTCAACAACACGTGCAATTGCCCGCGGGAATTCTCAGCAACTACACGATGGTCACGATGGATTCGTGGGTGACATTTCCCACGCAGCTTCCGGTGAATTGCTTTTACTTCGGCTTCGGGAATTCCAGCGGTGGTTCCGGCTTGGACTACCTCTTCGCCGCGCCGCGCGCCGGACGCATCGCCATCACGCCGGGCGATTGGACCAACGAAGAAAACGCCGCCGGCGCCGGCGATCTGAGCTTTCAGACGAATCTCCACCTGACGGCCATCTTCAATCCGCCGGCGGGAACACTCGCGCTCTACACGAACGGCGTGTTGGCCGCGTTCAACCACAGCGTGACGGTGCCGCTCAGTTCCGTGAACGACGTCTTCTGCTACATCGGCAAGTCGCTTTACAGCGGCGATCCGTATCCCGACTTGATCCTCGATGAGTTTCGCATTTACGCCGGTGCGTTGGCGCCCAACGAAATCGCCACCGCCCAGGCGCTCGGACCGGCGGAATTATTCACCACAGCGGGCGTGCGCCTGCAGGCCGCTCCGGCGAGCAGCAATCTGGCGGTGTCCTGGCCCGTCGCGGCGGGCGGATTCACGTTGGAGGCGCGCTCGAACCTGGTGTCCGGCGCGTGGGAGCCGGTCACGCCACCACCACAAATTGTCGGCAGCGAGTGGCGGGTTGCCGTTCCCATCGCGGGCAACGAGCAGTATTTCCGGCTCCGACGCTGACCGGAGCCAGTCCATCCGCGCAGGCAATTCCCGGCCACCAGTCCTCGGCTTCTTGAATGGTGATCAAAATCCAGAACGGTTGCCAAAAATAATTGCCGAATCCCCGGCGGCAAACCCCTCACCCGGCCTGCGGCCACCCTCTCCCCACGCCGCTTCGCCAGAGCGCTTCGCGGCGGCGAGTCGGATGGGGAGAGGGACGGGGTGAGGGGCTTTTCGGAAATGAATTATGGCAACCGTTCTAACTTCTTTCGAGTCTGCGGACAGTACGGCTTGAGTTTGAAGGATGTTTCTGACTACGATTCACACTGATCAACAAACGATCCTCCCTGGGTGTTGATTGTCCGCGTTGAGCGCGGTCGCGCGTCCGCAGGTTCAGGAGTTGGCGGTTCGGAAGTTGACGTATGACTGTATTCATATCGAAAAGGAGCGCCCGCAAACGCGTGGCCGGAATCGTCTTCTGTTTGTGGCTCGGCGTGTGTTCGCTCTTCGCGCCGCCGCCCTCGATCAGTTCCCAACCGCAAAGCCAGACCGTTCGGCTCGGCGCGAACGCTTCGTTCAGCGTCAACGCCAGTGGCTCGGGCACACTCACGTATCGCTGGTCGCTTAACGGCGCGAACCTGAGCAACAGTTCCCACATCAGCGGCGCGACGAACGCCGCGCTCACCATCTCGAACGTCACGGCCAGCGATGCCGGCAATTACCGCGTCGCCATCACCAACAGCCAGGGCTTCATCCTTAGTTCCAACGCCGCGCTGATCGCCCTGCTGCCGCCCGTCATCAGCGGCGTGACGCCGGGCGCTGGATTTACCAACGCCAGCATCGCGATCGCCGGAACGAACTTCAGTCCGAATACCGCCAGCAACCTCGTCTGGTTCGGCGCGATGCGGGCCAATGTAATTTCCGCCAGCGCGACCAATCTCGTCGTGACCATGCCGACCGGCGCGCTCTACGCGCCGATCACCGTGATCGCAAACGGACTCGTGGGTTTCAGCCCCGCGCCGTTTCTACCGACGTTCTTCGGCGACAGCCCGGGAATCAGCGGCGCCACGCTCGGCGCGTATTTCACCCTGCCCGGCGGCAGCGGCGCGCATCGCACGGCCATTGCCGATCTGGATGGCGATGGCAAACCGGACCTCGCCGTCGCGAACGCCTACGGCAACACCATCTCCCTGTTCCGCAACATTGGCAGCGCCGGATCGCTCGCGACGAATTCGTTCTCCGCGCGCGTGGATTTTCCGGCGCTGGCCGGCGGCACGGACAATCCCTACGGCATGATCGCAGCGGACGTGGACGGCGACGGCAAGCCGGACCTGCTGTTCGCCGACCGCGTGGGCAACAACGTCGGCGTCTATCGCAACCTCGCCACGCCCGGCCCGCTCACGACGAATTCGTTTGCCGCGCCGGTTTATTTTCCCACCGGCACCGACCCGCGTTACGTGCGCGTGCGCGATCTCGACGGCGATGGCCGCCCTGACATCGTGAGTTGCAATGTCGCCGCGAACACGATTTCCATTCTGCGCAACGTCGGCACGGCGGGCAGTCTGAGTTCCGGTTCGTTCGCGCCGAAACTGGATTTGCCCGCCGGCACGAACGTTTATGATGTCGCCATTCAGGATTTGGACGGCGACGGCAAACCCGACTTCGCCGTCGTGAACACCGGCGAATCCACGATTTCCCTCTATCGCAACCTCAGCGCGCCCGGTGCGATTTCGTTTGCGCCGCGAGTTGATTTGCCTGCGCTCGCCAACAACGCCTACATCATCGCCGGCGACTTGGACGGCGACGGCAAACCCGAACTCATCGCCGGCGGCAACGCGAATCAAGTTTGCGTCTATCGCAACCTCGCCAGCGCCGGTTCGCTGACGACGAATTCATTTGCACCCTCGCTCAATTATTCCACGCCCGGCTGGGTTCACACGCTCGCGCTCGGCGACATGAATGGCGATGGCAAGCCGGACATCATCGTCGTCGGCGAACTGCCCAGCTATCTCGGCCTGTTTCAAAACCTCAGCACGCCCGGCGCGATCACGCTCGGCAGCCGCGTGGATTTCACGACGGGTTACAATGCGTGGGGCGTCTCGGTCGGCGATCTCGACGGCGATAGCCGCCCCGACGTGACGTTCTGCAACGCTTACGACAACAATGTTTCGATCTACCGAAATCTCGCGCAACTCGGCACCGCGCCGAACATCGTTTCGCCGCCGGCGAACACCAGTGTCACCGTCGGCAACCCGGCGGCGTTCACGGTTTCCGCGACTGGCACTCAGCTAAATTATCAGTGGCGTTTCAACGGCACGAACATCGCCGGCGCGACCAACTCCTCCTTCTCGATCGCGAATACGGCGTTCAGCGACGCCGGCGCTTACTCTGTGATCATCTCGAATCTGCTTGGCTCGGTCATCAGCTCGGAAGCTTCGCTTTCGGTCAATCCGGCGGTTTGCGCCACCGCGCCGGCAGGGTTGATTGGCTGGTGGCCGGGCGATTCCAGTTTTGAAGACAAGATCGGCACCAACAATGGAACTGCGTTCGGCGGCGCGGCGATTCTGCCGGGCCGGGTCAACAGTGGTTTCAGTTTCGACGGCGTGGATGACTACATCACGGTGGACAGCACTTTTCCTTTCCACACCGCGAGTGACGCGACGCTCGAATTCTGGCTGCGGCCCGGCGGTGATTTTGGCGTGAACGCTTATCAATGCCTTTTTTGGACGCGCGCTTCCGCCACGCCGGACCAGGACCGCTTCAATTTCTACCTCAAGCCCGATTACACGTTTAGCTTCGATTACCGCCCCAGCGCCGGATCTCCGCTTCATGCCCTGGTCAGCGACATCCCGGTGGCG
>SCTL01000468.1 GCA_004297495.1 Verrucomicrobiota bacterium | reverse complement strand
TCAACAACGTCCTCTCCGCCGCCAGCGCGGACGCCGATGGTGACGGCATGACCAACTGGCAGGAATACAAGGCGGGCACCAACCCGAACGATCCTGACTCGAAGCTCCGCGCCAGCAAAGGCAACGCGCCCGGTTACACCGTTCGCTGGCCGAGCGTCAGCGGCAAGAGCTACGTGATCGAACGCTCGACCACCTTGTTCAACGGGAGTTGGTCCGCCATCTCCACCAACGCCGGCACCGGCGGCGACATCGAATTCTCTGACACGGGTGCGGCCGGCACGGTGCGGTTCTACCGCGTGCGCATGGCGAACTGAGCGGTCGCGAAAAAGTTCGACGCGTTACATTTCACAACGCCTCCGTTCGGCAACGAACGGAGGCGTTTCCTCAACTGCCCGCAATCTTTCGCAGATAGTCAAACGACAGCAGACCCGAACTGTGGCCGTCGGCCCAGAATGGCTGGATGGCGTAACCGCCCACCGGCACGAACCGCACCAACTTAAACGCCTCAGGGGAAAGCGCCACGTCCGGCCCTTTGTGTAACTGCCCAAGAATGTCGGTCTCGCCCTGACACCCCGCGCAGGGGCAGTGACGGCGCAGCCGTTCGAGCGGGATAAAACTCTCCACGCCGTCCGACCACTTGATCGCCAGTTCATTTCCTATCTGTTCGATGGACAAAGGTTGCATGACCACAATCTAAAGGAGTCCGCGGAAGCCGTCACGCCCGGTGAAGAGTCGGTTCCGCCAACTCTTCAGCGACGGCAGCTTCCAGCGACTGTCGAACTTAGCTGCATCTAACTTTGTTGCTTGCGTCAAATCAATCTTCGGCTAATCTCGCTTCGTGAAATTAGATTCCGTTCATGTGGAGGGAAAATCCCCGCCTGCCTGGCGACGCGACCAGGACGCCGCCAGTTTGCAGGAAGTCCATCGGACGATTCCGGTGCCGCACTCGCTCGGGTTCTGGCGCAAGCTGCTGGCCTTCTCCGGCCCGGGCTATCTCGTGGCCGTCGGTTACATGGACCCGGGCAACTGGGCCACGGACCTTGCCGGCGGCAGCCGCTTTGGTTACACGCTCCTCAGCGTCATCCTGCTCTCGAACCTGATGGCGATTCTCTTGCAGGCGCTGTGCGCGCGCCTCGGCATTGTGACCGGACGCGATCTGGCGCAGGCGTGCCGCGATCACTACTCGCGCCCGGTCGCCATCACGCTCTGGCTGCTTTGCGAAGTGGCCATTTGCGCCTGTGATCTGGCGGAAGTCATCGGCTCGGCCATCGCGTTGAATCTGCTTTTCAAAATTCCGCTCATCTACGGCGTTTGCATCACGGCGCTCGATGTCCTGCTCATTCTCTTCCTTCAGAACAAGGGCTTTCGCTACATCGAAGCGCTCGTCATCAGTCTCATCACGGTGATCGGCGGCTGCTTTCTGATTGAAGTCATTCTTTCGCAACCCCGGCTGCATGAAGTCGCGCGAGGTTTCCTGCCTAAACTCGAAATCATCCGCAATCCGGAGATGCTCTATGTCGCCATCGGCATCCTCGGCGCGACCGTGATGCCGCACAATCTTTACCTGCACTCGTCCATCGTGCAGACGCGCAAATACGAACAGACCAGCGCAGGCAAACGCGAAGCCATCAAGTTCGCCACCATTGATTCCACGATGGCCCTGATGTTCGCGCTCTTCATCAACGCCGCCATTCTCATCGTTTCGGCGGCGGTGTTCCATGGCACGGGAGAATCCGTGGAAAGCATCGAACGCGCGCACGAATTGTTTCCGGCATTCCTAGGCACGGCGTTCGCCAGCGTGCTCTTCGCGCTTGCGTTGCTGGCGTCGGGTCAGAATTCCACGCTCACCGGCACGCTCGCCGGACAGATCGTCATGGAAGGCTTTCTCAGCTTTCGCATGAGACCCTGGCTGCGCCGGCTCATCACGCGCCTCATCGCCATCATTCCGGCGGTGATCGTGACGGCGCTTTACGGCAGCGCCGGCACGGGAAAATTGCTCATCCTCAGTCAGGTGGTTCTGAGCCTGCAACTGTCCTTCGCCGTCGTGCCGCTCATCATGTTCACCAGTGACCGGCGCAAGATGGGCGAATTCGCCAATCCGCTCTGGGTCAAAATTCTTGCGTGGGCGACCGCGCTCATCATCATGGTGTTGAACGCCAAATTATTGTTCGAGCAATTACGTTCGTGGCTCGGTTGAACGCGCCCCACGTCGCATGTATCAAAAAATCCTCGTTGCCCTTGAGAACAGTCGCGCGGATGAATCCGTGATTCCGCACGTGACGGAACTGGCGCGCAAGCTGGGCTCGGAACTCCTGCTCTTGCACGTGGCCGACGGCTTTGCCGCGCGCCATTACGACAATCTCAAGCTCGTCGAATCGCAGGAGATGAAGGACGACCGCGACTACCTGGAGAAAATTGCCGCCACGATGCGCGCGCGCGGCATCAAGGTGAGCACCCAACTCGTCTGCGGAAATCCGCCGACGGAAATTGTGAAGGCGGCCTCAGCGGACAAGTGCGATCTCATCGCCATGACCAGCCACGGCCACCGGCTCATCGGCGACATTTTCTTTGGCAGCACGATTCACGAAGTTCGTCATCGGACGAACATTCCCGTTCTGCTCGTCCGGCAGGAAAAGCAATAGGAGTTCAGTTTCGCCTTCGTCTCTTTCTTGATCATGATCGCCATCTATTCGTGGAATCTTTTCCCGGTGATGCGACCCGAACAAGTGACGTGGGTCGCGTTGCGGTGGTGGCCCGCGCGCAACCGCCGGTGACGCTCGTGCCGTTGGTCAATGGTTACAGTTCCCGGTAAGACGTGAGGGTGAGGATTCCGCTGCTGCCGCTGTTTGCAGCGAGACCCAATGCTTCATCATAATGAAAATTGGAGCCGCCGGTAGCCGAGAACGAATTGGCGATGATCGCGCCGTAGAACCCAGCGCTCCCGCTCGTGCCGACCGCCGCCTGCGGGGCATTGATGGTGCCGACGAAGGAGGAACCGCCGGCGTAATCCACCTTCGTATTGGTCGGCAGGCCGAGATAAGTGAAATTCGAGGCCACGCCCGTGTCATTGATCACGCCCTGGCCGCCGAACTTGACGGCGGCGGTCCAACTGATGGCGGCGAAGTTGTTGCCGTCCGCGTGCAAGTGCGCGAAGGATTCCTCGACGCCAGCCTCCGCCACGGTCAAGGCTTGGTTCCAAACGCGCGAGCGATGAGTTTGGACGATTCGCGCCTGAATCGGGCCGTTCTCGAAAGTGAGTATGGAACTGGGTTTGCATCCCCGGTTTGAATCGTAAGACGGAGCGGCAAGAATCGCTAAGCTTCACCATCGGGATTCAGCTTCCGTCTGCCACTTTTAATCTCATTTTCAGCAATCATTTGGGTGCGCCTGCCCTGACTAAGCGTTTGCCCCGGGTCGCATTCCGGCTTCTGCCAGCAAATCAATAGTGGCCTGCCCTGATTGTTGAAGATTGTGAGGAGAGTAAAGTCGTTCTCAGAAAGTTGGTCAGACATTATGCGAATTGGATTGGAATGCAAGCCAGTCGCGGCGCCGGAACGAGCGAACCGCTGCGAGCTAGGATACACTTTCGCCGAAGTCTTGATTGCTGCAGGGATCTTAGGGTTTGTGGCCACTTCGCTTTGCGTCGGCTTCAGATCAGGCTTCCGCCTAATTCAGTCCACGCGCGAGAATCTGCGTGCTACGCAGATTATGCTGCAAAAGACAGAGGCCATCCGCCTGTTCACCTGGGGACAGATTGGCAACACGAACAGTTATCTCAAATCCACCTTCACGGAAGTTTACGACCCTTTGGGAGCCACGAACAACGGTGGCGGCCCGAAATACATGGGGTATGTAACTGCCAACGTGCCCGCCGCCGGTGATCTGCCCGAGGCTTACCGAACCAACATGCGTACGATCACGGTTAGCCTGACCTGGACCAACTACAATGGAAGCAAGGCCATCGTGCAGAAGCGCGAAATGAGGACGCGCGTCGCGCGCAATGGCATGCAGAACTATATCTGGGGAAACCTATGAGCCGAGGTTCTATTAAGTCGATATCACGGGCAACACAGGCCCGCGGGATGACCCTGGTCGAGGTGATGATCGCCGTCGCCCTGGGCTCCATGCTCATGGCGGCAGGCGGTTCGTTGTGGATATTCGGCAGTCGGAGTTTCTTGGCCATGAGTAATTACACTGAACTGGACAAGAAGAGCCGCAACGCGCTCGATCGTATGTCTCAGGATATCCGCCAGGCGACAGCAGTGACCGCGTTTACCAAAAACGCGTCCACCAGACTGCTTACGGTGACGAACGCGATAGCGGGCAAACAGATCTCATACATCTGGAGGGCAACATCGCGAACGTTGTCGTGCCTGAAGGCCGGCCAGCCCGAACAGATCTACTTGACCGAATGCGACCGCTGGGATTTCGAGCTTTACCAACGCACACCAAACAATGGGGGGACTTATGTTTTTTATCCCGCGACTAACGCAGCCGGGGCCTACGACCTGAGCATCTGCAAGTTGATTGACATGACCTGGAAATGCTCCCGAACCATTTTGGGCAACCAAGCTAACACCGAGAGCATACAAACGGCTCAAGTGGTTCTTCGCAATAAACAGTAACCGAAGAATTGTGAAGACTGGCCTATATAGAGCACAGAGAGACCACGGAAGTGTGCTGTTGATCGTGATGGTGGTCATTACTCTGCTCGGGATCGGGTTAGCCAGCTACTTGACGTTGATGCGCTATCAGCATGTCTCCGTCGTGCGGTCGCAGGCTTGGAACGCGGCCCTCGCCATGTCGGAAGCCGGGATTGAGGAGGCTCTGGCTCAACTTAATCCTTCCGCGCTGCTCTTCTCGACCAACATTGATCGCGGTGCCAACGGCTGGAGCTTGTTATCGGACGGCATGTACCACGCCCCGCGGCGAACTTTCCCGGATGGCTACTATGATGTGGCCATCACCGCCGATCTTAACCCAAGGATTTATGCTACTGGCTATGTGACGATTCCCACGCTTTCGACAGCCGTGTCTCGCAAAGTTGCGGTCACCACCGGCGAG
>SCTL01000467.1 GCA_004297495.1 Verrucomicrobiota bacterium | reverse complement strand
CTGCCGGAGGATTTTAAGTGGTTCAAGCAGATGACCACCGGCAATGTCATCGTGATGGGCCGGAAAACTTTTGAGTCCATCGGCAAGCCGTTGCCGAATCGCACGACCATTGTTTTGAGCCGCGGTGAGTTTTCGTATCCCGGCGTGCGCGTGATTCGCAGTCTGGATGAATTGCTGGAGATTTTTCCCTCGCACCGCACGAGCGACTCCCTCGCCCCATCGGATGGGGAGAGGGCTGGGGTGAGGGGCGTTTCTGCCGAATCGCCGAAGCTGCCCGAGATTTTCATTTGTGGCGGCGCGGAAATTTACAAACAAGCTTTGCCGTTGTGCTCCGACCTTTATCTCACGCTCGTGAAACGCGAAGTCGCCGGCGACGCGTTCTTCCCCGACTTCGAAACGCAATTCGAGCTGGCCGAAATCATTCAGGACAATCCTGAGTTCAAAATCCTGCATTACCGGCGCAAGTGATTTTCTAAGTTGAACTGACTGCGCGGCGATGCTGTCATACGCGCATGTTAATCGCCACTGCGCTGCTGGGAGAAATCACCTTCCGACCGCGCACCGAAGTCTCCGACACCTTCGGCTGGATCGCGCTGTCCGTCCTCGGCGCGGTCGTAATTTTTCTCCTGTTCTTCATCGGCATCTGTCTTTGGGAGAAGCAACATCTCGTGGGCGACGTCGAGCCTGCCGCCGAGCCGTTTCCCTTCAAGCCTTCGGATTACTGGCTGCGCACGCGCGAGAATGCGCTGCGCCTCGGCTTGCATCACGCGGGCGATTTCGCCACGCGCAAAGAAACTTCGCTGGTGAAAGGCTTGCAGACACTCTTTCTCAGTGAGGACGCGCGCGTGCTGGTTTCCGTGGTGTCGGGCTCAACCGCCGGCGCCAAGCTCAAGAAGACCGTCCTGCGCACGCGCCTTGCGAACGGAAAAATTTTGGAGACCACCGACAATCCCGGCGTGAGCGACGTGACCGGCGTCATTGATCGCCAGGTCCTGCTCAATGCCGGCGTCGAGGAACTCCTGCGCACGCATCAGGAAAGAATTTTGAAAGCCAATTGCCCGGTGCTGGCATTCAACTCCACGAACGCGCTGGCCGAACACGAAAAGATTGATCTCGAACGCGGGCAGCGGCTCATGCTGCTCAAACTCGCCTACTGGGTCAATCGCGATGAAACGATTCTGCGCCTGAACCTGCGCGGCGCGTTCGCTTACGTGAAGAACCTGTTCACGACGATGAGCAAACTTCAGGACCAGCAACATCGCCGGCACATTAAGCGCGTGGGTTGACCGGGTGGGGCGAGCGTCCTCGCGAGCCGAATCCGTTTCTGAAGGTTTTCGCGCTGCCATGCGGCTCGTCAGTAGCCTCGCCCCACCAGACTGACTGCGAACGCAAATCCCATTGCCTTGCCCGCGCGATTGAGGACACATTTCAGCCATGACGTCTGCCCAAGCCAGAACGCGCCACGCGCAACTCGTCGCCGAACTCCGCCGGCACGATCACGCTTACTACGTCCTGGCGAAACCGGAAATCTCCGACCGCGAATACGACAAGCTCTATCAGGAGTTGCTCGACTTGGAGAAACAGTTCCCCGAACTCGTCACGCCCGATTCGCCGAGCCAGCGCGTCGCCGGCGCGCCCACGGACGGCTTCACGCGCGTCACGCATTTGCAACCGATGCTCTCGCTCGAAAAAATTGAAGGCTCGGAGCAGCCGGACGAAAAAGCCGAGCCGGATTGGTTCAAACGCAGTTGTCAGCAGGACGAGAATACGCTGGCCAAGTTGCTGGCGTGGGACGCGACGATCCGCAAGCATCTCGGACGCGACAAGGTGGAATACGTTATGGAGCCGAAAGTGGACGGCGTGTCCATTGGCGTGCATTACCGTCAGGGCAAACTCACACTCGGCGTCACGCGCGGCGACGGCCAGACCGGCGACGACATCACGGTGAACCTGCGCACCGTGCGCGCGATTCCGCTGGAACTGGTAGGGACGCGTTCCACCGCGTCCCAAACTAAAAAAGACGGGGACGCGGTGGAACGCGTCCCTACCCTCCTCGAAGTTCGCGGCGAAGCTTACATGACGATTGACGATTTCGAGAAGCTGAACAAGAAAATGGAAGCCGCCGGCGAAAAAACTCTCCCCAACGCCCGCAACGCCACCGCCGGCACGCTCAAGCAACTTGATCCGCGTCTCGTCGCGCAGCGCCCGGTGCGCGCAGTCTTCTACGCCACCGGCGCATGCGAAGGAATCAAGTTTGAAACGCACGCGGAAATGCTGGAGGCGCTTTCTGAGTTTGGATTGCCCACGCAAAAGCATTGGTGGCTGTGCAAGGACATGGAGGAAGTTATCGCAACGTATCGCAAAAAAGTTGTCGCCAGCTACGACGAAGATCGTGATCTGCGCAAGCAAGTGCCCTACGAGATTGACGGCGTGGTCATCAAGGTGAATCGCATCGCCGACTGGGCGCGCATTCCGGCCAAGACGCGCGCGCCCGGCTACGCCATCGTCCACAAACCGATTCCGTGGATCACGCCCGCCGAGACGGTGCTCAAAGCGATCACCGTGCAGGTGGGCCGCACCGGCGTGCTCACGCCCGTGGCCGAGCTCGAACCGGTCTTCGTGCAAGGCTCGACCATCTCTCGCGCGACGCTGCACAACGAGGACGAAATCCGCCGCAAAGACATCCGCATCGGCGACACGGTGGTCATCCGCAAAGCTGGCATGGTGATTCCCGAAGTCTTCGAGGTGGTGAAAACCAAACGCCCACCCAGTGCGAAGGAGTTTGATCTGTTCAAGCACATCAACGGCAAATGCCCCGCGTGCGGCGGCGTGATTGCAAAAGAGAAAATATCCGGTGGCGACGCAAACGAAGTCGCCTGGCGCTGCCAGAATGTTTCCGGCTGCCCGGCGCAAAAGACACGGCGCGTGGAATATTTCGCGCATCGCAAGGCACTCGATATCGAATCGCTCGGCGGGATCGTGGCGGAAAAGCTGATTGAACGCGGACTGATCAACGAACCGCTCGACCTATTTGAACTGCCCGAAGAAAAACTGGCTACGCTCAATCTTGGCACTAACGACGAGCCGCGCGTGTTCGGCGCGAAGAACGCCGCGAAGGTGAAGGAAGCGTTGGAGCGGGCGCGCATCATGCCGCTCCATCGCTGGCTGCATGCGCTGGCGATTCCTGATGTTGGTGAGCAGACGGCGTGGCAACTCGCGCAGGTTCACACTTCACTCGATGAACTGGCTACGTCGCAAGTGCTGCAAGACATCCGCGACTTTGGAGCGAAAGAAGACCAGCGTTCAGAAATCAGTCCGCGCTCGCGGAAAAACCCGCCAAAGGACGACGCCGACAAAGCGCGGCGCGAAAAGCTGAATGCCGAACTAACAACTGAGATCGAAAAGATCGAGTCGCGTCTCGAAAAATCCGGTGCGAAGTCTCGACTTGCGGAAGTCGGCCCAGTCGCAGCGGCGGCTGTCTTGAATTACTTCGCGTCACCCGGCGGCAAGAAAGTTCTTCAGCGCCTCGCCAAACTGGGCATCCATCCCGCAAGCGAGAGCGCGGGCAAACCTGCCGCCGCGAAAGCCAGCGCCATTGCGGGAAAGACGTTCGTGCTCACTGGT
>SCTL01000466.1 GCA_004297495.1 Verrucomicrobiota bacterium | reverse complement strand
CCTGCATCACGTCCTCGTTGTCCCATTCCTTGAAGAACCGCAGGTTGCGATGATAACGGCGCGAGAGCAGATCCGCGATTTCCTCGGCGTCGGTTTTCTTTTTGGCTGGCTCGATTGTAGAATTCGTGGTCACGGTCGCGGGGACTGGAGTTGAAAAGGCAGTGGTGGAAGCCGTCGCGGTTTTCTTCTTCGCGCCGGTGCGGGCGAGTTTTTCCTGGAGATACTCGAAGCGCAGCCGCTCGCGCCAAAGTTTTTTGGCTTCGTCAAGATTCGTCGGTGGCAGTTCGTCCTTGCGATTGATCAGAATGCGTTCG
Source organism: Verrucomicrobiota bacterium (assembly GCA_004297495.1). Classification (GTDB taxonomy): domain Bacteria; phylum Verrucomicrobiota; class Verrucomicrobiia; order Limisphaerales; family JADLHS01; genus SCTL01. The sequence continues at coordinate 5,503 of SCTL01000466.1, read as the reverse complement.
TCGACGGAGAAATTGAAGTTGGCCGGGTCTTTCAACAATTCGTCCACGTAGGTCACGCGCTGTTCGAGCCGCTCGAAGTAGCGGTTGAAAATGTCGAATGCGGGTTGCGTGTCGCCCTCACCGCGCGGTTTGAGCGTGAGGCGATGCAGCTTGCCGCGATAATCGGCCCACTCGTCCAGGTCACCTTGCGTGAAGATCAGATGCGCGCTGTCAAGCGTGTCGAGGTAGCCGTCGTAAAATTTTTCCGACACGCGCTCGTCGAAGGTCATCTGCCGATAATGATTCGCCTCCAACATGCGCGCGGCCACGTAGGCGATACGCGCATCGTTCGGCCCGGGGACGAGATGCGGCGGCGCAAGCTTCGCTTCCGAGGCATTGGAGACGGTGACGGAGGTCGTCGCCGGGGCGGAATTATCCGCGCGGACCGGCGATACGGCCACGATGACGAACAGGGCGAATGCACCCCTTGCAACTTGAAACATCTTTTTCACACGCATCAAAATAACACAGCTTTCGACATCAACATGCCCGAATCGTTCACGGGTGGAAACAGGCAAATTGGGGTGAGGCCAGAATCGAGGTAGGAGCGCGGCGTTCACGCCGCTTCAACGTCCAAGATGCAAGCGAGCCGTGGAATGCGGGCACTTTTCGCTGGGACGCGGAAGCGGGCTGAAGCCCGCGCTCCTCCGCCAATGGCACGAGCTTCGATACGGCCCAACTCACTTCGTCCCGTATTCAATCCCCTTCCTCGCCGCTTCGGCGCGGATGGCGGCGGCGACTTTGGCATCAAACGAATCGGCACTGCCTCGCGCTTCGAGTTTTTTCCGCTCGGCGGCGATGTATTCGTCGCGCTCTTTGTTCAGCTTCACGATCTGCGCCTGCAATTCCGCGCGCTCCTTTTGCTTCGATTCGATTTTCAATTTTAGCTCCTTGTCGTCGAGCTTCTGCCAGTCGGCGGGCAACTGATCTTTTTTCACCGCGTCCAGTTTCAACGTGCCGGCGGCGAGTGAATCGAGCAACTCACCCTCGCCCTGAACCGTCTTGCCCGAGGCATAGTTGAATTTGAGCCGGTCGGCTGAAACCGAAGCGGGCGCAGCCTCGGACGCAAGTTGCTTGGCCGCAATTTCACGCCGCACGCTCACGCCGCCGTAACCCACGAGCGTTGCGCCGACCTTGCGATTCAACTCCGCGAGTTTCGCATCCATCGGAGTTTCAATGGCGATCATGCCGCCGGATTGCTCGATGGCGACGTAGCTGCCCTCGCTGAGTTTCGCGATTTCTTTCCAGACCGGCGTCGTCTCGCTCATGTTGCCGCACTGGACGGTGTTGATGATCAAATCCTTTTTCATCGCCGCCTGGCAAACGTCCGGATACTTCGGGCCGTTCGCGTAATCCATGTGCGGCGGCGCGTCGCCGACGAGGAAAATGATTTTCAGCACGCTGCGGTCCTGACTCCATTTCATGTCGGACACGGCGGCGTTCAAGGCCTCGTTGACGGACTCGGGCGTGTCCCCGCCGCCGCCCGCGCTGAACGCGCGCAGGTTCGCATAGACGGCGTCAATGTCGTTTGTGAGATCGTAGGTTTTCACCACGTAATCGTCGCCGCGATCGCGATAGCCGATCAGGCCGAGCTTGATCTCGGGCGTGGGTTTGGCGCTGATCATTTCGTTGGCGATGGACCAGATTTTTTGTTTCGCGCCTTCGATCAGGCCGGACATCGAACCGGTGGTGTCGAGCACGAAACAGACTTCGAGGCGCGGCTTGGCGGATTTGGCCTGCTTGGTTTCAGCGTCCTTAGCGCTGACGAGAGAAACCACCGCCAACGCGAGTGCGGTGCCGAGAAGAATGGAGCGATTCGTTTTCATGGTCGTGCTGCATCAATGACTGTTCACACGACCGTTGGACGGGAGCGCGGGCGGGATGCTCCCGGAAAAAAATCTGCGAGTTCAGTCCTGCTCGACGCGATCGGGCAGTTCGTTGCGGTCATCGGGGCGATGCGGAAAATGTTGCGCCAGCAGTTCACCGGCTTTGTGAATGCTGTGGACGAGACCGGCGGTAAAATCTCCGGATTTGAAATGGCCGGACATCTCGTCGGCCAGAGTCCGCCAGAATTCATCGCCACATTTCTCATGAACGGCCTTGTCGCCGATGACGGCAAATTTCCGAGTGAGCGGCGCGACAAAAATCAACACGCCGTTGCGTTCGCGGGTTTTGGCCATTCCCAATCGCGCGAACTCAACCTGCGCCGCTCCCACGGGAGCCTCCACTTCCTTGTGGCTGACGAAGACGCGGATTTCGCCGGACGTTTTTTGTTCGGAGGCGCGAATCGCCGCGACGATTTCGTCGTGGCGGACTTGCTTGAGAAATTCTTTCGCTTTCATGCTCACCAGCTTCCTCCCGCGCCACCGCCACCAAAACTCCCGCCGCCGCCGGAGAATCCGCCGCCGCTGCCCCCGCCACCAGACCAGCTGCTGCCACTGCTCCAACCGCCGGAGTAACCGCCACTACCGTAAACCCAACCGCGCCGTCTTGAGAACAAGGGGAGAATGATGAACAGCAGGATTATCGCAAAAATAATGATCAACATCGTTGGGAGTCCTGAATCGTTTTTAGGATTACCATAGAGTATCAGCGGCTCGGCCCGAGTTCGCCCCGTGACCTTGTATTCACCTTTCGTCGCCGCGAGAATTGCATTCACGCCCGCCGTCACACCGCCGTTGAAGTCGCCGGATTTGAAGTGGGGTTTGATTTCGTCCTCAATGATGCGTTTGCAAACTGCGTCCGGCAACGCGCCTTCCAATCCGTAGCCAACTTGCAGATACATCTTCCGATCTTGAATGAAAACGAACAGCACGGCGCCGTTGTTCTTGTCCTTCTGGCCGACCTTCCAGGCTTGCGCGACGCGGACGGTGTAATCTTCAATCGAAGAACTCGACTGCATCTTGGGGAAGATGGCGACGAGGATTTGGTTCGAGGTCTCGCGCTCAAAGTCCGCGAGTCGCTGATTCAGACTTTCCCGAGCCGAGATGCTGATGACGTCCGCGTAGTCGTTGCAGTAAAGCTTCGGCGCGGGCGGAATGACCTCGGCGGCGAAAGCCGCGAAGCTGATCAGCGCCAGCAGGCTGGAGAAAAGTTTTCTCACGTCACTTCGCCGGCGCGGGTTTGCCGAAATCAAATTGGACCTTCGGCGGCGTTTCCGCACCCGCTATCGCGGTGAAGTAAGGCTTCTCCTTGAAACCAAACCAGCCCGCGTAGAACACGGCGGGGAAGGATTTGATCGCCGTGTTGTACGACTGCACCGCTTCGTTGAACCGCCCGCGCTCCACGCTGATGCGGTTCTCCGTGCCTTCGAGCTGCGCCTGCAAGTCGCGGAAGTTCGAGTTCGCTTTCAAGTCGGGATAGCGTTCGATGACGACCAGCAATCGCGACAGCGCGGAGGAAAGGCCGCTCTGCGCTTTGTCGAACTCCGCCAGTTTGGCGGCGTCGGTGGGCGCGCTGTTCGGATCAATCTTGAGTTGTCCGACCGAGGCGCGCGCGGCGGTGATTTCGGTGAGCGTGGACTTCTCAAAGTTCGCCGCGCCCGAAACCGTGGCGACGAGATTCGGGATCAAGTCCGCACGGCGCTGATAGACGTTCTGCACCTGCGCCCACGACGCATCCACCGCTTGCGCGCGCTTCACGAGTTGGTTGTAGCTCCCGCCCGCGCCGAGCACCACGGCAAGCACGATGATGCCGAGCACGAGAAGAATTCCGCATCCGATGGCAACTTTTTTCATAGCAATTCCAGATTCCAATTTGCGCGCAGCTTAGGGTTCACTGACGCAAGCCGCAATTACATTGGCGCCCGGGATTTATAGGCTGCGAAGCGAATGGTTGCCTCCGTTGAAAAGAAAACGGGCGCGTCGTGAAACGCGCCCGCTCGTGAAAGTCTCGCGATGAAATTATTTCTTCGCTTTTTTCTTTTCGTCTTCCTGCGCCTGCTTTTGCAGTTTCTCGACGTCCTCGGCCTTGATCGTTTCGATCTTCGCGCCTTTTTTCATTTCCTCGGCGGAGGGGACTTTGATGATGTCGCTGGTGAGCGGCGCGGGCGCGGGCGCGGGCGGCGGCGGGGATTTCACGGCGAGCAGTTCCACGTCGAAGATCAGCACCGAGTTCGGCCCAATCTTCGGTCCGCTCCCAAATTCGCCGTACGCCAGATCGGCAGGAATGAACAACTGCCACTTCGATCCGGCTTTCATGCGCGTGAGCGCTTCCTGCCAGCCTTTGATGACGCCGCCCACGCGGAACGTGGCGGGCCGGCCGGTCTTGGCCGAGCTGTCGAATTCCGTGCCGTCAATCAACGTGCCGCGATAATTCACATCCACCATGTCGTCGGGCTTGGGCGTTTCGCCTTTGCCTTCGGTGACGACTTTGTATTGCAGTCCGTTTTCGAGCGCGACGACGCCGGGCTTGGTTTTGTTTTCCGCGAGGAATTTTTCGCCATCGGCTTTGTTCTTCTCGCCGGCCAGTTTGCGCTTCTCCTGCTGCTTGGCCTGCAAGTCCTGTTGAAACGCCGTCAGCACTTCACGGATTTGCGCTTCCGTGAACTGGCCCTTGCCGGCGAGTCCGTCGGTGAAGCCGCGTGAGAGCAACGCGTTGTCCAGTTCAGCCTCCTGACGCGTGATATTTCCCGCGAGGCCGGCACCCATGTTCTGCCCGATGGCGTAACTGGCTTTCTGCTTTGCGTCCCAGGAATTCGTGTCCTCCGCCGTGGCGGCGAGGACCGCCGCCATTCCCGTAAAAATTGCAAGTGCTGTCGCTTTTATATTCATGGCCGGGCATTGTGGTAAAGTCCGGCGCAAATTCAACTCACTTTTTGCGCCGGCCGGAGGCGCGCGAGATTGCCGGCCTGAATTCACATTGCCAGCCCGGCGGGCTTCAACTAGGTATTTGGCGACTTATGCCGCGCTTTTTGGGCAATCACACCCTTCCGTCCGCCGCCAAGCGGCTGGCGAGCCTCGTCCGTGGAGTTGGTCCGGTTCAAACCTGCTCCACCATTTGGTCGGTCATAGATGATAAATATCTGCGAACGTTTGACCGCCGCTATCGCGTGAAGACGAGCGACTTCATTCTCCTGTCCGACACGAACTTCGACCCGGCCCGGCTGCGCGACGCCACCCAGTACGGCCCCGTGAATGGATGGGCCTTCCGCAAACTGCTGAAGCACCTTGGGCTGCCGCGCCGCTGGCATTTCGCCGATCTCGGGTGCGGGCTGGGGCGCGCGTGCGTTCTGGCCGCGGAATACGGTTTCGAGAAAGTCACGGGCGTCGAACTGTCTCCCCAATTTTGCGCGATCGCGCGTGAGAACATCGCGAACTGCCGGCCGTTGGCGGGCAAGACCGCGTCCATCGAAATTCTTCAACTCGACGCCCTGGATTTTTGCGACCAGACCGACGCCGATGTTTTTTTCATGTTCCGGCCCTTCTCCGGCGAATTTCTTCAGCGGATTTTGCAAAAATTGGTT
>SCTL01000465.1 GCA_004297495.1 Verrucomicrobiota bacterium | reverse complement strand
GGACTTCGGCTTCGACGCCGACTTCGAGCACGCGAAACACGAGCTCGAAAAAGGCGACGGCGCGGGCAACACCTTCAAGGCCACCGCCAAGCCCGTGCTCATCGGCACCGCCGTCGTCGGCGCGACCACGATGGTGTTCGGCATCATCATTCTGCTGGAAAATCTTTTCGGCAACGTGATCCCCAAGCTCTCCATCGTGCAACCCGAAATCATCCTCGGCCTCATCATGGGCGGCTCGGTGATTTACTGGTTCACCGGCGCCAGCACACAAGCCGTTGTGACGGGCGCGTATCGCGCGGTCGTTTACATCAAGGAACACATGAAGCTCGACGCCACCACAGCTTCGGAGAAAGACAGCAAGGAAGTCGTCCGCATCTGCACCGTTTATGCGCAGAAAGGCATGTGGAACATCTTCATTGTCGTATTCTGCTTCGCGCTCGCGCTGCCGTTCTTCAATCCCTACTTCTTCATCGGTTACCTCATCGGCATCGCGTTCTTCGGCTTGTTCCAGGCCATCTTCATGGCGAACGCGGGCGGCGCGTGGGACAACGCCAAGAAGATCGTTGAAGTGGACCTCCGCCAGAAAGGCACGGACCTCCACGCCGCCACCGTCGTCGGCGACACCGTGGGCGATCCTTTCAAAGACACTTCGTCTGTCGCGATGAACCCCGTGATTAAATTCACCACGCTCTTCGGTCTGCTCGCGGTGGAAATCGCCGTGACGATGACGAACCAGAGTCTCAAGACCGGCATCGGTGTGTTCTTCTTCCTCGTCGCGCTGGTGTTCGTTTATCGCTCGTTCTACGCGATGCGCATTCCGGAAGAGAAGTAGATTGTCGTTCCTCCGCTCCGGGCCGGACGTGGCGCAAGCCAATCCGGCCCGGAGTTTTTTTGGCGCGCGACCGTCCCGGTCGCAGCACGTCGCCAGCGAAAAGACCCCCGAAAGTTCCCACGCTCCCACCTGTCCTGCCCGCTGCGACCGGGATGGTCGCGCTCCTGAACGCCCCGGGACAGCTCCGTAACATTTTCGCCTGCGCCGGCGCGTTCCCGTTTTGACATCTCCGGCGAATTTCATACCTTGAAACCGGCAATTACCCGTATGCCGTGGCCGTCGTAAAATGAAAGCTGGGAGGTTTTTTCAAACAAAGTTGTGCCGCCGGAAGAGCCGCGCTCCCGCCTGCCTGTGCGGGATTCTGCTGCTGCTCGCGCCGGCAGTGCCGCGCGCGTCGTGCGGGCAGGCCGGCAGTGTGGACATCAGCTTCGATCCCGGCAGCGGCGCTGCGGGCAACGTCTCGGCCGTCGTCTCGCAAGCGGACGGCAAGGTCATCATCGGCGGCGCGTTCACCAGCGTGAACGGTGTGGCGCGCAACCGCATCGCGCGGCTCAATCCGGACGGCACGGTGGATTTGAATTTCAATCCCGGCAGCGGCGCCAACAGCGACGTCCAGACCCTGCGGCTCGATGCCAGCGGCCGGATTCTGCTCGGCGGCGATTTCACCAGCGTC
>SCTL01000464.1 GCA_004297495.1 Verrucomicrobiota bacterium | reverse complement strand
GCATCGGCACCGATTTCACCGGTGCAGCCAGCCTCAACAACACCGTTCACGGCGTCAACATCAACACGAGTTCCCGAAGCAATCTGATCGGTGGCGTGCTGGCGGGGCAAGCCAACACCATCGCCTTCAACGGCCAGGACGGCATCAACGTCGCCGCCGCGAACGCGAACACGAACAACACTTTTCGCGGCAACTCCATTTTCTCGAATGGCACCCTGACGACGGAACTCGGCATTGATCTCGGCGCGGACGGCATTCTCGCCAACGACGCCGGCGATCCCGACGTCGGCGCGAATGATCTGCAAAATTTTCCCGTGCTCACGTCGGTCACCAACACCGCCACGGAAACCATTTTCTCCGGCACGCTGAACAGCAAACCCTCCACCACCTACGCGGTGGATTTCTACGCCAACGTCGCTTCCGACACCGGCAGTGCCGGCGAGGGGCAGTATTATCTTGGCTCGACGAATCTCACCACCGCCGCCGACAGCAACGTGACGTTCACGATTTCGTTGCCTTACTCGCCGCTGCCCGGACGCTTCATCACGGCGACGGCGACTGATCCGTTTGGCAACACGTCCGAGTTCGCCACCAACGTCTTCGCGCAAAGCACGACGCCCGGCACGACCTTCACCGTGGTCAACACCAACGACAGCGGCGCGGGGTCGTTGCGGGAAGCCATCACGCAAGCCAACACCAACGTCTCCGCCGGCGACACCATTGTCTTCGCCATCACGAATCTTTCTTTGACCATCACGCCCGCATCCGCGCTGCCGACGATCACCGACAAGGTGACGATTGACGGCAGCACGCAACCGGGCTTTGCCGGTGCGCCGCTGGTGGAACTCAACGGCGTCAGCGCCGGTTCGAGCGCGGACGGACTTCTTATCACCTCCAGCAATTGCGTCATCCGCGCCCTTGCGATCAATCGCTTCCGCAGCGACGGCATCGAAATCAGCGGCGGCCAGAACAACACGGTGGAAGGGTGCTACCTCGGTCTCGGGCTGGAGGGACTCCTGCGCCGCGGCAACAGCATCAATGGCATTAACATCAACGCGTCGCCGCTGAATCTGATCGGCGGACTGGACGCGACGAACCGTAATTATATTTCCGGCAACACCAACAATGGCATCCTCATCTCCGGCACGACCGCCACGGCCAATCAGATTCTGGGCAACGTCATCGGCCTGAACACCACCAACGGCGCGGTCCCGAACACCCAGGTCGGCGTGAACACTGTTTGCGCCGCCACGCAAATCGGCGGCAGCGCCAGCGGCGCGCGCAACATCATCTCCGGCAATGGCGCCGACGGCATCAACGTGCTGTTCCCGGCCACGAATTGTGTCGTGCAGGAAAACTACATCGGCACGGACTCGACCGGCTTGTTGGCTCGCGGTAACGGCGACGACGGCATTCTCGTCACTGCCGGCGCGGCCATCATCGGTGGCTCGGGCGCGGGCGAGGGCAACCTGATTTCCGGCAATGGCGGCGATGGGATCGAACTCAACACGATCAATTCCACGAACGCGACGATCAAAGGCAACCTCATCGGCACCACGCTTTCCGGCCTGAGCGCGCTCCCCAATTCCGCGAACGGCGTGTTCATCAATACCAGTTCCCGTAGCAACGTGATCGGCGGCGTGTTGGCGGGCGAAGCAAACATCATCGCCTTCAACACGCAGGATGGCGTCAACATCGCCGCCTCCACGGCCAACACCAACAACGCGATTCGCGGCAATTCCATTTTCTCCAACGGCAGCACCACGGCGCATCTGGGCATTGACCTCGGCGCGGACGGCATCGCCGCCAACGACGCGGGCGACGCGGACACCGGCGCGAATCAGTTGCAAAACTTCCCGGTGCTGACCGGCGTCACGAACTCCCTGACCGGCACCGACATCGCCGGTTCGCTCACCAGCCAGGCGAGCACGACTTACATTCTCGATTTTTACGCGAACGTCGTCTCCGACACCGGCGGCAGCGGCGAGGGCCAGACTTACCTCGGTTCGACCAACCTCACGACGGACGGAACGGGCACGACGAATTTTATCATCACCCTCGCCGTCACGAATCTTGCGGGCCGGTACATTTCCGTGACCGCGACCGATCCCTTCGGCAACACCTCCGAATTTGCCACCAATATTTTTGCCGTGAGCACCGTGCCCGGACTCACTCTCGTCGTGACCAATACCAACGACAGCGGGCTGGGTTCATTGCGCGAAGCCATTGCGATCGCGAACACCAACATCAACGCTGGCGACACCATCACGTTTAACATCCCCGGCGCCGGCCCGCACACCATCACACCCGCATCGGCGCTGCCAACGATTACAGACCCGGTCACGATTGACGGCTTCACGCAATCCGGTGCGAGCGCGAACACGCTCACCAGCGGCAACGACATGGTGCTGAAGATTCGTCTCGACGGCGTCAGCGCCGGCGCGAGCGTGGACGGCTTGCGTCTCTCCGCCCCCGGCAACGTTGTGCGGGGACTCGCCCTCACGCGGTTCGGCGGCAACGGCGTCGAGATTGTTTCCGGCGTGAACAACCAGATCACCGGTTGCTACATCGGCCTCGACGTGGACGGCACGACGGTTCAGGGCAATCAAGCGGATGGCGTGTTGATCAACTTCGCCTCCCCGTTCAGCACCGTCGGTGGCAGTTCGCCTGGCGCACGGTGTGTCATTTCGGGAAATCTGCGGGGCGTCCTCGTCAACTCGTCCCGCTCGAACAACATTCTCGGCTGCTGGATCGGCACCGATGCGACCGGCACGCTCGCTCGCGGCAACACGAACAGCGGCGTGTTGCTCTCCCCCGTGGGCGCGCAATTCAACACCGTCGGCGGCGCAACTGCCGGAGCGCGGAACGTCATCTCCGCCAATGGCGTTGACGCCACGGCCGAAGGGAACGGCATCACTATCTCCGGCGGTCTGACGAATCGCATCGTCGGCAATTACATCGGCGTCAACGTCGCCGGGAACGCGGCGCTGGGAAATCAGGACGACGGTCTCGACATTCGCGCCGGCGCGACCGGGAACTTGATTGGCGGCAGCGCCGTCGGTGAAGGCAATGTGATTTCGGCGAACGACTACGGGATCAATTTTGAAAGCGTCTCGCCGGATCAGGTGGGCAACATCGTTCAGGGCAATTTCATCGGCACGGACGCCACCGGCATGACCGACCTTGGCAACTTGACGCACGGCGTGATGTTCAGCTTTGCGCGTCTCAACCAGATCGGCGGCGCGACTGTGGGCGCGCGCAACGTCATTTCCGGCAACAACGGCGCGGGCGTGGAGGTGAATTGTTGCGCCGCGCTCAGCAATTCCATTCAGGGCAACTACATTGGCGTGGCCGCGGATGGCGTGACTGCGCTGGGCAATTCCTCGTCCGGCATTGACGCGTGGTCGTCCGGCACGATCATTGGCGGCACGAACGCGGGCGAGGGGAACGTAATCGCATTCAACGCCGATCGCGGCGTGACGATGGCCATCAGCGCGACCGGTTGCGCCGTCCGCGGCAACAACATTTACTCCAACTCGAACCTGGGCATTGACATTGAATACGATGGTGTGACCGCCAATGACACTGGCGACGGCGACACCGGCAGCAACAACCGGCAAAACTTTCCCGTGCTGACGCGCGCCGCGATTTCTCCGACCGAAACCGTCATCGAGGGCACGCTGAACAGCGTTTCGAATCGTGCTTACCGGATCGAGTTGTTCAACAACGTGGCGGCGGATCCTTCCGGCTTCGGCGAGGGGCAGACTTATCTTGGCTTCACGAACGTGACCACCGACGCCAGCGGCAACGGCTCGTTCGCCTTCACGTACGCGTCCGCCTTGGTCTCCAACCAGTGCGTCTCCGCCACGGCGACCGACACGAACAACAACACCTCGGAATTCTCCCGCTGCTACCGCGCGACGCCGTTCGACACACTGGACCTCGTCGTGGACGTTAGCGACTCGGCCAACCTCGTCTCCACGACGACGAACTTCACCTACTCGATCTTCGT
>SCTL01000463.1 GCA_004297495.1 Verrucomicrobiota bacterium | reverse complement strand
CGGCGTGGATTGAAATTGATTTGAACCAGTGGCGACGCAATTTCCAATTGCTCCAGCGCGACAAGCCGCCAGAACTTCAGTTGCTTTCAGTGGTGAAGGACGAAGCCTACGGCCACGGCGCAATTCACGCGGCGCGCGTGGCGGTGGCGAGCGGAGTGAGATTCCTCGCCGTCGCCACCGTTCACGAGGCGATGACGTTGCGCGACGCGGGCATTCGCGCGCGGGTGTTGCTGTTGGGCGATCGCCAACACGACGAATTGCCGTGGTGCGTGGCGCACGATTTGACCTGCTGCGTGAGCGAGCCGCGCGCGGTCGCGGAACTCGGCGCACTCGCGGCGCGCGCGGGCAAACGCGTGCCCGTGCATTTGAAAATCAACACCGGCATGAACCGCTATGGGGTGCGCTGGGATGAAGTCGCGCCGCTCGCGGAAAAAATTCTCCACACGAAGTCGCTCCGACTCGAAGGCGCGCTCAGTCACTTCGCGCAATCAGACGAGACGGAAAAAACTTTTGCGTTGCTGCAACTGGCGCGGTTCAGCGAAGCGTTGCGCGTTTTCGAATCGCTGGGAGCAAGCGTGAAACTCCGCCACCTTTGCAACAGCGGCGGCTTTCTGGATTTGCCGCCGGCGCATTTCGACCTGGTGCGGGTTGGCATCCTGACCCTCGGCGTTTTTCCTTCGGCGGTGTGCCGGCGCATCGTGGGGATCGAGGCCGTGATGAGTGTGAAGGCGCGCATCGCGGCGATTCAGAATCTCCGGCCCGGCGATCACGTCGGCTACGGGATGCGTTACACGGCGGACGCAGCGCGCCGCATCGCGGTGTTGCCCATCGGCTACGGCGACGGTTTTCCGCGCGTGCGCAACCAAGGCTTCGCGCTCGTGCGCGGCAAACGCGCGCCGGTCGTTGGCGGCGTGGCGATGGACGCGCTCACGGTGGACATCACGGAAATTCCCGACGCGCAACTCTGGGACGAAGCCGTGCTGATGGGCCGTCAGGGCGACGAGGAAATCTCGGTGCACGAAGTGGCGAAGCTGAAAAACTCCGCGTCGTATGACGTGCTGTGCAGTTGGCGCGGACGGCTGCCGCGAATTTATCTAGGCGACGAGCACGCGGCATGAAGTTGCTTTTCTCCGAGGCCAAACCCGACTACGGCAATTACATTTTTCCGTACGCTATCTGGGCTTTTCCCGAAGCCGGCGAGACCCCGGCGGATTTGTTCAACGCCGGCTTTCTACCGTCGTCGCGCAATCTGGATCGTTTCTATTTGTGCCGCCACCTGCGCGTGCGGCTGGCGGATTTCGAACTAAGCTCAGAGAACCGCCGCATCCTGCGCAAGGGCGAGGGGATTTCCTACGAACTGATTCCGCGGGCGCAGTTCGACTACACCCCGGCGCGGCGGGAATTTTTCAAGCGTTACGCCGACGCGAAGTTTGGCGCGGAGGTGATGAGCTTCGAGCGCTTGGACGCGCTGTTCAGCTCGCCGATCATTTCTCAGGTGCTGGTCTTCACGGACGACGCGACGCGCGCCGAAGTCGGCGTGGCCACGCTTTTCGTCGAGAGCGACCGCCTCGCGTATTACTACTACGCGTTCTACGATCTCGCCCACGCCAACCGCAGTCTCGGCATGTTCATGATGACGACGGCGGCGCAACTGTTCGCCGCGCGCGGCTGCCAGCACCTTTACTTGGGCTCGTGCTATTCGGAGAACGCGCTTTACAAGACGCAGTTCGCCGGCGCGGAATTTTTCAACGGCTTCCGCTGGTCCGAGAATCTGGATGAGTTGAAATTCATTCTCCGCCGCGGCCAGCAGGAGTCGCGCGAACACTTGCTTGAAAGCGAAGAGTTTCGCGGGCAGTTTTACGCGGGCGACATGCAGGCGATGGTGGAATCGGGCGGATTGGTGGCATCCGTCGGATTAAAGACGCCGCCGCCGAAATGAGACTTGCCAAGCCCTCGCGCTGCGGCATTATTTCGCCAAACTAAAAAAGAATTTTATGGCCGACCAAGCAAACCGATACGAAATCAACATCGCCGGCAAATACTACGTGGACAATCAGTGCATTGACTGCGACCTGTGCCGCGAAACCGCCCCCGACAATTTCAAACGCAACGACGACGGCGGCTACTCCTACGTTTACAAGCAGCCCGAGTCGCCCGAGGAAGAAGCCCGCTGCAAGGAAGCCAAGGAAGGCTGCCCGGTCGAGGCCATCGGCGACAACGGCGCGTAGTCGGTCGCTTTCATTCGATTCCCATGACCCGCAGGCGCGAGCTTGCGGGTTTTTTGTTGCGCGAGGCGGCTTCGCCACGCGCTTGCCAAGCGGGTTCTTCCGTTTAGTCTCCCTGCGCGATGAAACGATTTGCCACCATTACGGTCATTGGACGCGACAAGACGGGCGTGGTCGCGCGGGTCACGGGATTTCTTTTCGAGCAGCACGCCAACATCGAGGCGCTCGAGGAAAAAGTCACGCGCGGCCAGTTCGGCATGACGCTGCAAACCTCATGGGCGGTCGCGACTTTTGACGAAATCGCCGTGCGCCGCGGGTTGGATGCGCTCGCAGTATCCCTCGGCATGGAAATCCGCATCCGTTTCACCGAACCGCGCCGCCGCCAGCGCTTCGCCATCATGGTCACGCGCGAGACGCATTGTTTCACCGCGATCATGGCGGCGGTGAAGTCCGGTGGGATCAAGGCGGACCCGGTTCTTGTCGTGGGCAACCGGTCCGATCTCGCGCCGCTCGCCAAGCAACACAAACTTCCCTTTCACTGTGTGCCGTGGGAAGACCGCGCGCCGGCGGAGAAACAAGTGCTGGAACTGATTGACCGGCACGAGGTGGATTTCGTGGTGCTGGCGCGGTTCATGAAAATTCTTTCGCCGAACTTCGTCTGGCGGCACAAAAACAAGATCATCAACATTCATCCCTCGTTGCTGCCGAGCTTTCCCGGGCCGCAGGCGTACCGGCAGGCGTACGAACACGGCGTGAAGATCGTGGGCGTGACGGCGCATTTCGTGAGCATGCATCTGGACGAAGGGCCGATCATCGCGCAGGGCAGTTTCCAGATGCGCTCGGGCATGGCGTTGAAAGACATCGTGGCCGCCGGGCAGCGGCTTGAATCGCAGGTGCTCGTCAAAGCCATCAAGCTTTATCTCACCAAACGCCTCGACGTGTACTGGGGCACGGTGAAGGAAGTTTAACAACGCGCTCGGCGCGCGGTCCTCCGGGCCGCAGCGGGTCGTTGTTCATCCGGCGC
>SCTL01000462.1 GCA_004297495.1 Verrucomicrobiota bacterium | reverse complement strand
CCCGGTTCAAAGAAGGGCGCGCGCGTTTCTCACGCCGGTTCTACTCCCGGGCGGTGGTGGTGTCAATGCTGCGCGACACCCTGAACCTAAAGGGGTCATAAAGGGGTCAGTCCCGAGTATTTGCACAAAGTTAAATTGCCTTCACTTTCAGACAGCCGATGTCTTCCGTTTCTCGCACGCTGCTCATTTTCGCGCGAAGCGCTCCATCAACTTCCCGTGAATCCCACCGAAGCCGCCGTTGCTGAACACGCACACCACGTCGCCGGGCTGCACCTGCGTCGCCGCGTGCGCCACGATGGCGTCCACGTCCGGCAGATACGCCGCGTTCTTGCCGGCGGTTTTCAAGTCCTGCATCAACTTCTCCGGATTCAACCGCTCCTCCGGCTTCAACAATTCCAACCGCGCGATCTGTGAAACCATCACGCCATCGGCATCGGCGAATGACTCGGCGAGTTCCTGCTGAAAAACATTCCGGCGCGTCGTGTTCGAGCGCGGCTCGAAGATGGCCCAGATTTTGTCGCCGGCGTATTTCACCCGCAACGCCCGCAGCGTCTCGCGAATCGCAGTGGGATGATGACCGAAATCGTCAATCACCGTCACGCCGCCCGCGATGCCGCGCACTTCCATGCGACGCTTGATGCCCTTGAACGTGTCGAACGCGGACTGGATTTGTTTGTTCGACAGCCCGCAATGCTTCGCCGCCGCCACGACCGCCAGCGCGTTGCGCACGTTGAGTTCGCCCACGAGATTCAAATGAAACTTCGCGCTCGGAATCTCGAACTCGCTCGCCGTCGGGCCGAACCGGAGATTCGTGGCGCGCACGGCGTTGTTCTCGCCAAGACCGAAGCGTTTCACCGGGCAGAAATTCACGTTCAGCAGCGGCGCGAGATTCGGATCATCGCCATTGCCGAGCAGTAATCCGTTGCGCGGCACGAGCCGGATGAAGTGCGAGAAAGTTTTCTGCACCGCCGCGAGGTCGGCGAAAATATCCGCGTGATCGAACTCGACGTTGTTGATGATCGCCACCTCGGGCAGGTAGTGGATGAACTTGCTGCGCTTGTCGAAGAACGCCGTGTCATACTCGTCGCCCTCGATGATGAACCACTCGCCATCCGTGAAGCGCGCCCCCTGCCCCAGATTCGTCGGGATGCCGCCGATGAGAAAGCTCGGATTCAGTCCGTTGTGCTCGAAGACCCAGGTGAGCAGCGACGTGGTGGTAGTCTTGCCGTGCGTGCCGCTGACGACGAGACAGCGCTTGCCGCGAATGAAAAACTCGCGCAACAAATCCGGCAGCGAACAGAACCGCAGTTTGTGATCGAGACAGAATTCAGCCTCGGGATTGCCGCGCGAAATGGCGTTGCCGATGACGACGAGGTCGGGCTTGTGCGCGAGATTGCGCTCCGAGTAGCCGTCCATCACCACGATCCGGCGCTCGGCGAGAAACGTGGACATCGGAGGATACACGCTCTGGTCCGAACCGGTGACGTCGTAACCTTTTTCCTTCAAGGCCGCCGCTGCCGAAGCCATCGCCGTCCCGCAAATGCCGACAAAGTGAACTGATTTGATTTCCGAAAACATCGCGCGGAGATGATGGACAAATCCACGAACCTGAAAAGGAGGAATTCGTCACAACGCGCAATTGACAGGAGCAAACAGAGAAAACGGAGTTAGAAACGGCATCTGCTCTGTTCCCTCCGTTGCCTCCGGTTCAGCGGTC
>SCTL01000461.1 GCA_004297495.1 Verrucomicrobiota bacterium | reverse complement strand
TGATGACCGTCCATTTGCCCGTGCCTTTCTGGCCGGCGGTGTCGAGAATCTTGTCCACGAGCGGCGAACCGTCCTCGTCTTTCTTCGCGAGAATGTCGCGGCTAATTTCGATGAGGTAACTGTCGAGGTCGCCGGTGTTCCATTGCTTGAGAACTTCGTGCATCTCGTCGGCGCTCATGCCGAGGCCGTTCTTCATGATGTTGTAGGCTTCGCAAATCAACTGCATGTCTCCGTATTCGATGCCGTTGTGAACCATCTTCACATAATGGCCCGCGCCCATTTCGCCGACCCAATCGCAGCACGGCGAGCCGTCCTCGACTTTTGCGGACACACCCTGGAAGATCGCCTTCACGTGCGGCCACGCGGCGGGCGAACCGCCGGGCATGATGCTCGGGCCGCGTCGCGCACCTTCCTCGCCGCCGCTCACGCCCGTGCCGATGTAGAGCAGTCCTTTGCTCTCGACATATTTCTGGCGGCGATTCGTGTCGTCGAAGAGCGAGTTGCCGCCGTCAATGATGATGTCGCCGGGTTCGAGATGCGGGAGCAGTTGCTCGATGAATTCGTCCACGGGTTTGCCGGCTTTGACGAGCATCATCACGCGGCGCGGCTTCTTGAGTTGCGCGACCATCTCGGCGATGGAGTGCGCGCCGAGCACGTTCGTGCCCTTGGCCTCGTTGGCGAGGAACGCGTCCACTTTTTCCGTGGTGCGGTTGTAAGCCACGACGGTGAAGCCGTGGTCGTTCATGTTCAAAATCAAATTCTGGCCCATGACGGCCAGTCCGATGAGTGCGAGATCGCCTTTTGGTTCAGAGTTCATAAATTCCCCAACCGGGGAACAACACGATACCGAACCCGCCTTCGCCTGCCAGCAGAATCGAAGTGAAGAAACGGAACAGGACTCATCGAAAATCTGAACCAGACTCATGGGCGGAAAGCGCCAGCACCGGAGGCGGGTACTGGAATCGTGCGTGACAGGGGCGCGCGACCTCGCATACCGTTCAGGCAATTCCGTAGCGCTGAAGTCTTTTTATCGGGACTGGCGAATCATGTGGGAACTCCAAAAACAAATCCGAATCTACATCGCTGCCAAGCGGCCGGATGACCGCGCGCACTGGGCGGACTCGTTGGTTCTGGATGGCTTCGATGTGACGGCTTTCGCCAGCGCTGACGACTTATGGAACCGTTTCCAAGCGCGGCCGGCGCGAATCGTTATGACCGAGCGCCGTTTTGAATTCGGTCTCTCGGGCCTGGATCTGGTGAATCACGTCCGCAGCCGCCAGCCGTGGCCTTACGTGTATGTCGTCGTGATGAGCAGCATGAACCGGATGGAGGAAATCGAGCAGGGACTCGAGGCCGGCGTGGACGATTATTTGCTGAAACCATTCAATCCGGTTCAACTCCGCGCCCGGGCATTGGTCGGCCTGCGCTGGCTTAGCTATCTGGACTCGCTTCAGGAGGGAGAGGCGGCCACCGGGCAAGGAAGTTAGCGTTGCACTCGCGCGCCGCCGCCTTTCATCAACTTCTCCACTTCGCCTTTGTCGGCCATTGAAGTGTCGCCGGGCGTGGTCATGGCCAGCGCGCCGTGCGCGGCGCCGTAGTCCACAGCCTTTTGCGCTTCGCCAGTCGTTAGTAAACCGTAAATGAAGCCGGAGGCAAAGCTGTCGCCACCACCGACGCGATCCATGATTTCCAGATCGGGATACTTGCGGCTCTCGTAAAACTTTCCGCCCATCCACGCGATGGCAGCCCAGTCGTTCACGGTCGCGGTCTTGGCGGCGCGCAAGGTCGTGGCCGTGGCTTTGAAGTTCGGGAACTCTTTCACCGCCGTCTCGATCATTCGCTTGAACGCGGTCACGTCAATGTGCAGCAGATTTTCATCCGCGCCTTCGACGTGGAAGCCGAGGCACGCAGTGAAGTCTTCCTCGTTGCCAATCATCACGTCCACGTATTTGGCGATCTCCTTGTTCACTTCCTGCGCGCGTTTCTGGCCGCCGATGGATTTCCAGAGCGAGGGACGATAATTCAAATCGTAACTGACAATCGTGCCGCGCTTGTTCGCGGCTTTCACGGCGTCGATGACGAGTTGCGGGGTGGTGTCGCTGAGTGCGGCGAAGATGCCGCCGGTGTGCAACCAACGCACGCCGAGCTTGCCGAAGATGTGATCCCAATCAAAGTCGCCGGCCTTGAGTTGGCTGGTCGCCGTGTTGCCACGATCCGAAACGCCCACCGCGCCGCGCACACCGAAGCCGCGCTCGGTGAAGTTCAATCCGTTGCGCGTGACGCGGCCCACGCCGTCGAAGGGCAGCCACTTGATGAACTCGGTGCTCACGCCGCCTTGCAAAATAAAATCTTCGAGCAAGCGCCCGACGTCATTATCTGCGAACGCGGTGGCCACGGCGGTGCGCATCCCGAAACAGCGGCGCAACCCGCGCGCGACGTTGTATTCGCCGCCGCCCTCCCAGACTTTGAATTCGCGCGTGGTGCGGATGCGGCCTTCGCCGGGATCGAGGCGGAGCATGATTTCGCCGAGCGAGAGCAGATCGTATTTGCAGGCGTCGGCGGGTTTGATTTGGAGCGTGGCCATAAATGAAATACGCGGGTGAAGTTACTCACCCGCGCCCGTCGGAATCAAGTTCGGTAACTTTTTGGTAGTGTCTTAATTTCAATTAAGGACGTGAAACTTTATCAGCAGGAACACTAGAACCCCAGCAAGGACGCCACACAGAATCCCCCAAAACTTCATTTCGGCACCATTCATTTTCATTTTCAAACGTTTTCCGTGTTAAGCCCCCACGAAGATCGGCTTGAGGTGGCGGTTGTAGAGATTGCCGGTGACTTTCTTGGAGACGACCGCTTCGTTAGCTTTCACGAGGTCGAGATACCGCTGACCTTTCTTGGCGGCGATCTTGAAGCCGACGTGGATCAACTGGCGCAGGCTGGGATTAAACTCCTTGCGCGACTGTTCGTGTTCGAGTGCGTTCACAAATTGCGCCGAGGTCCAGCCGCTCACCGTGGCGGCGCTCGGCAGTTTCGCGCGGTCAATATCAATCACGGTCGCGTACGGGCCGCAGAGTTCGTCAATGTGTTCGAGCGCGGCGGCATAGATGTCCTTCGCGAGAACCAAACCTTCGCCCCCCGCTTCCGCAAGGCCAATGACTTCTTCGAGCCAGGTGGTGCCGGCGGTCTTGAGGTGAAGACCGGCTCCGTGTTTCGCGACGGCGCGGCGGATGGGGGCGTAAATCGAAAACTTGTCGCTGCCGGAGTGGACGCTGAGTTTCAGGTTCTCGGGCAGGCCGTATTTCTGGATGGCGAATTTGATGACGCACAAGTCGTCGTTAAATTCTTTCTCGAACTGCGCCACGTTGCCGACGTAGTCCACGCCCTTGTTGAACCGGCCGGTGAACTTAGGCGCAATGGTCTGCACCGGAATGCCGTTGTCCGCGATGGCGGCGAGGATGATGAGCAATTCGATGGGCGTCTGCGGTGAGTCGGTTTCGTCCATCGAAACTTCCGGGATGAACTTGCCCGCACCCTTGGCCTTCTCGATGTGCCGATAGATCGCGCCGGCTTCCTGGACGGCGAAGAGAAACTTGTTCGCGACGCGCTCAACATCGGCGCGCGTCGTGTTCGCGCCGCCTTCGACGCCAGGGATTTCGACTTTGCCGACGAGTTCAGAATGCTTATCGGCGAACTTCTTTACATCGTCAGCCTTCGCGGGTTTGCCGATGGAGTCGGCGACATCAATCGTGAAGAAGTCGGACGGCGCGAGAAAGCGG
>SCTL01000043.1 GCA_004297495.1 Verrucomicrobiota bacterium | reverse complement strand
GGTCACAAGCATGGGCGGACTCGCGGCCTTCGACGTGAAGGACGGAAAGAAACTCTGGCAAAAGGAACTCGAACTGGAAGTGCAATCGTCACCGGCGATCGCGGGCAAACAACTTTTCGTTCTTAGTACGAAGGGCGATTTGGTTTCGCTCGAAGCGGGACGGGAGTTCAAGGAACTGGGTCGCATAAAACTTGAGGACACGTTTCACGCCAGCCCGGCGTTTGCGGCCGGGCGGATGTTCCTGCGCGGCGCGACTAATCTTTGGTGCTTGGGGAAAACAAAATGAAAATCACGGATGAACACGGATGGACACGGATGCCGGGAGCGCGGGCTTCAGCCCGCTTCGCGTCGCGATGGTCGAGAGGGTTCAGCATTTCGCGACGCGAGAAAGTTTGGGCGTTGAAGCGACCTGAAGGTCGCGCTCCTCGGCGCTGGTTTTCATCCATCATCCGTGTCCATCCGTGTCCATCCGTGTTTGAAAAATTTCATGCCTGTTGACCTCACATTTGCCGAGCAAGCCGTGGCACGCGTCGGTCGCAAGCCGGACGCGGTAATCCCGATTTTGCAGGCGTTGCAGGAGCACTACGGTTATCTGCCGGAGGAGGCGCTGCGGCGCGTGTGCGAGACGAGCGACATCACGCCCGCCGCGATCGCGGGCGTCGCGTCGTTCTACGACATGTTCCGCTTTTCGCCGACTGGCAAGCACGTCGTGCGCGTGTGTCGCGGCACCGCATGCCACGTGGCCGGAGCGGAGCGAGTCGAGGACGCACTGCGACGGCATCTCCAGATTCCCACGGGCGGCGACACGGATCGCGAACGGCAATTCACCATCGAACAAGTTGCCTGCCTTGGCACCTGCACGCTCGCGCCGACGGTGAAGATCGGCGAAGCGACGTTCGGTCACACGAGCGCCGAGCGCGTGCCGGAGGTGATGCGGGATTTTCTGGCGTTGCAGACGGAGGCGCGGACAACGCAAACCACGGAAGCGACTCCCGACAGCGACAATCGGCAATCGGCAATCGGCTATCGGCAATCCGTCATTCACGTCGGCCTCGGCTCGTGCTGCATGGCGAAGGGGAGCGACAAATTGTTTCACGCGCTGAACGCGAGCGCGGCCCAGTGCGGTGGCAGCGTGGTGGTGAAACGCGTCGGCTGTGTGGGCATGTGTCATCGCACGCCGATGATCGAGGTGGCGGAGGCGGGCGGGGGCGGAAAGTTTTACGCGGACCTGACGGCGGCACAGGCGCAAGCGCTGGTGCAACGGCATTTCAAGCCGCGTGGTTTTGTCCAGCGCGCCGGCCGAATCTGGACGCGCGTGCTGGACGGACTGTTGCTCGACGACAAGCCCGAGGAGCAAAGCGTGCAGCGTTTCTCGATGAGCAAGCGCGATCCAAACGTGCGGGAGTTTCTGGATCGGCAAGTTCACATCGCGACGGAGCATTTTGGAAAGCTCGATCCGTTGGACCTCGATGAATATCTGGCGCACGGAGGGTTTGAGGCGTTGGCGAAATGCGTAGGGGCGAATCCGAATGAACTGTTCTCCCTCACCCCGGCCCTCTCCCGCTGGGAGAGGGAGAATCGTTCGCAGGTGTTGGAGAAATCGGGAGCCGGCGTTAGCTCGGCAGACTCAGAGCAATCTACAAATGGACAATCGTTGTTCCCTCTCCCCGGGGGAGAGGGTCAGGGTGAGGGCGTGCGTCAGAACAAATCCGAAATCAGTCAGAGCCTCCTCACCTCGGCTGCTACGAGTGAGCAAATCATTTCCACCATCGAGAAGTCCGGCCTGCGCGGACGCGGTGGAGCGGGCTTTCCGACCGGTCAGAAATGGCGCGTGGTTTCACAGCAAGCAAGCGAGACAAAATACGTCATCTGCAACGGCGACGAAGGCGATCCCGGCGCGTTCATGGACCGGATGATTTTGGAGTCGTTTCCGTTTCGCGTGATCGAGGGGCTGATGATCGCGGCTGTGGCAGTCGGGGCGAGCGAGGGGATTTTCTACATTCGCCACGAGTATCCACTGGCGGTGAGGCGCGTGCGCGCGGCGATCGCGGAGTTGGAGAAGCGCGGGTGGTTGGCGTCTGGGCAAGGTAGCAGCGGACGTGAGTCCGCTCATTCTTCTGCCGGAGAAATTGGAGCGGACTCACGTCCACTGCTACGGATGAGGGTCTTCGAAGGCGCAGGTGCGTTTGTCTGTGGCGAAGAGACGGCACTTATTGCTTCAGTGGAAGGCCAGCGTGGGATGCCGAAGTTGCGGCCACCGTTCCCGGCGCGGGAAGGGCTTTGGGGCAAGCCCACGCTTATCAACAACGTCGAGACACTCGCGATGGTGCCGTGGATTTTGCGCAATGGCGCGGAGAAGTTCGCCGCGATCGGGACGGCGAAGAGCAAGGGCACAAAAGTTTTTGCGCTCGCGGGAAAAATCCGGCGCGGCGGGCTGATCGAGATTCCAATGGGCACGACGATTCGCGAGATCGTGGAGGAAATCGGCGGCGGCGTGGGCGACGGGCGGAAGTTCAAGGCCGTGCAGATCGGCGGTCCGAGCGGCGGCTGCGTACCGGCGCGACTCGCGGATACGCCGGTGGATTATGAATCGCTGCGCGACGTGGGCGCGATCATGGGCAGCGGCGGGCTCGTGGTGCTCGACGACACGAGTTGCATGGTGGACATCGCGCGGTATTTCCTCCAGTTCACGCAGGACCAGTCGTGCGGGAAGTGCACGTTCTGTCGCATCGGCACGAAGCGGATGCTGGATTTGCTCGATCGTTTCTGCACCGGCAAGGCGACCAAGCAGCATCTCGAAGATTTGGAGCGGCTCGCGCATCAGGTTGGCGCGGGGAGTTTGTGCGGGCTCGGCAAGACGGCGCCGAATCCAGTGTTGACGACGCTCAAGTATTTCCGCGACGAGTATGAAGCGCATCTGCAAGGCCGCTGTCCGGCGAAGAAATGCAGCCCGTTGATTCATTATACGATCAACACCGATTGCACCGGCTGCACGATCTGCGCGCAGCATTGTCCGGTGAACGCAATCCCGATGACACCGTACACGCGGCACGTGATTGACGACGCGAAATGCACGCGGTGCGACACGTGTCGAGTTGTCTGTCCGCACAACGCCGTGGAGGTGCGATGAGCGCGACATTCACCATCACCATTGACGGCCGGCCGGTTGAAGTGCAACCAGGCGAAAGCGTGCTGGCCGCGGCCCGGAAGCTGGCGATTGATATTCCCACGCTCTGTTACCTGGAAAAGTGCGGGCCGCTGAATTCGTGTCAGGTCTGCCTCGTGAAGCTGAACGGCAAGCTCGTGCCGTCGTGCGGAACGAACGTCGCGCCAGGCATGGCGATTGAGAGCGAGACCGAAGAGGTTCACGAAGCGCGGCGCACGGCACTGGAGCTATTGTTTAGCGATCACGTGGGAGATTGCCTTTCGCCGTGCCACCGGCTGTGTCCGCTGGGATTGAACATTCCGGTGATGTTGCGGCACATTGAAGCGAAACGGTTGCCGGACGCGGCTGGATTGGTTCGGAATGCTTTGCCGCTCGCCGGAGTTTTGGGCCGGCTCTGTCATCATCCGTGCGAGCAGGGTTGCCGGCGCGGCAACTGGGATGACCCGGCGGCGATTCGCGACATGGAGAAATTCGTGTCGGATTGGGATTTCGGGACGTCGGCACAGAAAGATCCCGTAGGCACAACGCCCTCGCGCAAAGCTGCCACCCGCAAGCGTATCGCGATTGTTGGCGGAGGTCCCACCGGGCTGGCGGCGGCATTTTATTTAACCCGCGAGGGCCACGCAGTAACGGTGATTGATCGTCGCTCCAAACCGGGTGGAACGTTGCGCGACATTCCGGAACACGATCTGCCGGCGGCAGTCCTGAACGCGGAAATCGGCTTGCTTGGCCGAATGGGAATCAAGTTCACGCCCGAAGTGGAATTGGGAAACCAGGTTTCGCTCGCCGAGTTGTCACGCGACTTTGATGCCGTGCTGATCGCCGTCGGCGAATTGAAGCCGCACGAGGTTGTCGCGCTCGGACTGCCAGCCAGCAGCGCGTCGCTCAAAAGCGATCCGAACACCTGCCAGTTGCCCATCGAAAGAGTTTTCGCCGCCGGCAGTGCGGTGCGAGTTCAGAAGCAGTTGGTGAAGGCGATGAGTGAAGGCCGGGCGGCAGCGGAGTGTGTCCATCGCTTTCTCATCGGCCAACCCGTGCGCCGGCCAGAAAAACCGTTCTCCAGTATCATGGGGCGATTGGAGACGCGCGAACTCAGGACGTTTCTTCAAACGGCAAACAAGAGCGCGAGCGTGACGCCCTGCGATCGTTGCGCCGGGCACTCGCGCGAAGAAGCGGCGCTCGAATCGTCGCGGTGCCTGCATTGCGATTGCCGGTCGAGCGGCAACTGTGTGCTTCAACACTACGCACAAGTTTACGGCGCGGACGCGAATCGGTTTCGCCCGGAACGCCGAAAGTTCGAGCAGCAGCTTCAGCCCGGCGGAATCGTCTTCGAGCAGGGCAAATGCATCCTGTGCGGTATTTGCGTGAAACTCACCGAACTCGCCGCCGAACCGCTGGGGCTGACTTTTATCGGGCGCGGGTTTGATGTTCAGGTCGCCGCACCGTTTGATCACAACATCGAAGACGGGCTGAAACAAGTCGCTGCCGAATGCGTGGCGCAATGTCCCACGGGCGCGCTGGCTTTTGCGAGTTCGACCGAACCCGGCGCGGCTCTCGGAGGCACGATACCCGTTGAGCCTGGAAGATGATTTGGTCGCCCCGCCCGGTTGCGTTGCTTGATTACTCGTTAAACTTCCGCGTTGAACTCAGCGATCAATTGGTCGAACTGGACCACCTCGACTTCGAACAACTCGCGCCAGTAGTCGGGATTCCATTGCGCGTTCAACTCTTCGCACGTTTTTCCCTGCTGCTCCACCCAAGTGTAGTACTTCAGGTTGTGAATCGCCTTGCGCTCGGGATGCGTGAGTTCCGTGAAGTAGTCCACGCTCTGATGCGCCAGCGGCCCGGCGAAATCAGCGATGGCATCTCGCTCGCGATACGAGCCGCGTTCGTGTTTTAATTCTTCGACGCGCGAG
>SCTL01000460.1 GCA_004297495.1 Verrucomicrobiota bacterium | reverse complement strand
AATCCCGCTGAACACCATCGGATGAATCTCCTTGAACCCCGGCAGCACGCCGGAAGGATGCCGCGCATCCGTGATCGTGTCGCCCATCTTCACGTCCGCCGCGCTCTTGATATTCGCGGTCATGTAACCCGTCTCGCCCGTCTCCAACTTCTCGCGCACGTACGGCTTCGGATTGAAACTGCCGACCTCCTTCACCTCAAAATTCTGTCCCGAGTGCAGCAACTTGATGTTCATGCCCGGCCTCAATTCGCCGTTGAACACGCGCACGTGCGTCACCACGCCCTTGTACGTGTGGAAGAAAGAGTCAAACGCCAGCGCCTGCAAACTCACCGCGCCCGTCGGCTTCGGCGGCGGCACGCGCGCCACGATGGCCTCCAAAATTTCCTCGATGCCGATGCCCTCCTTCGCGCTGCACGGAATCGCATTCTCACTCGGCAAGGCCAGCACGTCCTCCAGTTGCCGCTTCGCCTGCGCGACATCGGCGTGCGGCAGATCAATCTTGTTGATCACCGGAATGATTTCCAAGTTCAGCTTCGCCGCGAGATGATAATTTGCCACCGTCTGCGCCTCGACGCCCTGCGCCGCATCAATCACCAGCAACGCCCCCTCACACGCGCTCAAGCTGCGCGAGACTTCGTAAGCGAAATCCACGTGGCCGGGCGTATCAATCAGGTTCAGCTCGTACGTCTCGCCGTTCTTCGCCTTGTAAAGCATCGTGACCGGATGCGCCTTGATGGTGATGCCGCGCTCACGTTCCAGGTCCATCGCGTCGAGGAGTTGATCCTCCATGTCGCGCGTGGCGATCGTGCCCGTGCGATGCAACAGCCGGTCCGAAAGCGTCGTCTTCCCATGATCAATGTGGGCGATGATGCTGAAATTACGTATATGTGCCGCGTCCATTCGTTACGTCTTAATCTTTATCTTCTTCTTAATCTTAATCCAAAACCCGAGCGCGACAGGATAAAGCGAAAGCTTGGGAAGAAAAGGAAAATGGACAGCAAGCGTGCCCGCCGAACGTTCCGCTGCCAGCCTTTAGATCCGCTTTTGCCATTGGCGATCATGCCGGGCGGCGTGCAGCACGGCGGCCACCACGACGCGCTTTTCATCTTCCCGCACCTCGTAAATCACTCGATATGGAAAGCGCTCCGGGTAGCGCCAGCGGATATTCTTGCGAGGATGTCGCCGGCAATTGAGCAGTGGATTCAGCTCCAACGCGTCGAAGACCTTGAGAATTTCCTCCGTGAAATCACTGCCGAGACCCGGTTGACGTTCGTCATACCACGTCGCCGCCTCCTCAACGTCATCACCGGCCTCGGGTCGGACGACGACGCGCCAGTTCATAATTTGGGACGTGAGCGAAGCCGGCGTTTCATTTCATCCAACGGCACGGACGAACCCGGATTCGTGTAGTGAGCGGCGAGGCGAGCTTCCACCAGCGCCTCATCCGCAGCCGACAACGGCGCGTCGTCCAGTTCGACCGCCTTGCGAATGAGCACCTGCCGCTGTTCGAGCGTCAAGGCGGACAGTTCGTCCAGCACTTGGTTGAAACTCATGCCGTGACGTTACCTGAGAGGTTGAAGGCTTTCAACCGTTGTTAATCCCAAAGCCCGAGCGCGACCGGATGAAAACAGCCGCTTGGGAAGAAAAGGAAAATGGACGGACGCGATTCAACTCAACCGACGCATCCGCCAAGAAACTGCAAGCCCGACCAACAACAGCGTCAGCGTCGTCGGTTCAGGAACAGCCGTCGGCAAGCCCAAATCACCGAGCGAAGTCCCCGCATACACTTCGTCGAAGTCAAAGAGGTAAAAAGCATTCCCCGCGATGGCGTCCACGCCGCGCAGTTCGAAGAAGTCAGCCGTGGTGAAATTCAGCGGCTGCGACGACGTCGGGGACACTGTCTCCGTCGCGGTCTGGCGATTTTGCGCGTTCAACTCGGCTTCGGTGATTCCGCCGGCTTTGATCGCATCGTAATCGGCTTCGGACAAGGCCCAGAATTTTCCCGTGCGCGCGACTCCGAACGCGTCGTTCACCCCCGTGAACTTCCCGATGATCAGATACGTTGCCGCGTCGCTCAAGGACGGCGACCCGACCGGCGCGCTGACCGAGGTAGTGTCCACATTGACCCCGCCGCGTCCGTTGCCGGCGCCGGTCAGCCCCAACGCCCCAAACTTCGTGTAAAGACTGACATTCTCCACATCATCAATATCCATTCCGCCCGCGAAGCCACTGGCCGTGATGCTTTGGGGCTGGCGGAAAAGATAGCGAAACCAAAACTCATCACCCGCGACGGGCACGCTCCCGGGGTGGCGCTTCAAATAAACTCGGTCGGCGAAACCGCCGGAGGAAGAAGAAATGACATTCTCCCGCGCGGCATTGCCGGAGACGGCCAGGTCGCTGAACGTCAGCCCGGCGATGATCTTGGCGGTGGAAACACTCCCGGACACCTGGCTGGAATAACCCCACGCACCGCTGAAACCGCTTCCGCCGTTTTGTCCGCCGACGTTGGCGTTGAGCGTGTAATTGAACTCATCACTCGCCAGCAAGGTCGCGTGACACGGCGACAACGCCGCCAGAAAGCCGCAAACGACGACGGACTTGGAAAAAGCGCACAACTTCAACATGACAAATTCGGGTTCGATATCTGAGTGGTGCTTTTCTAAATCAGTTCCCTAAGTTGTGTCAAGAATTCAGTCCTCGGGTACTGCCCGGACTTGCACGCCGAACCTGTCGTGCAAACAACATGTTTCGCTTCCGGCGGCGAAACAACTCAGGCCAAACGCGGTCGAGAACAGGGTGGCGCAATGGACCACTTCCGCCGGCATTACACAAGCCTGCGTTGACCACTGACCAGCGATTCCGTGGCCTCCGCCGCACGGGCGGGAGAATCGGCGAAAGGAAGGTGGGAGTCCCGTGCCCGGCCCAAACATGATAATCGGTGCCGTGGAGTTGCCCGCGGACGTTTCGAGATTACATTGAACCCGTATGCGAACCACACTCAAACCTGTAGTGGTGCCGATTAAGGAGAAGCTCCCGCCAACGCAATTGCGAGTGATCGTTGTCTGCAAAGGCTTCCGTTGCCGCGGATACGTTGACCCGCAGGGAATCTGGCGGGACGATGTCCGGCATCAAGAACTTCACGACGTCATTGGCTGGCTGGAATATTAGCGTGGTGAGCCTGCCGGGAGCGTGCAACTGCTGACGTGTGAAGACCTGCTCTCCGGCGAACTGGTGCGAAAGTTAAAGTCGCTTTCAATTGGTATTCCCATTGACAAGGCATGAAAAAGCGGTGGAAATGTGACAAGCATCCAAGCTAGGCGAACTTAACTTCAATCTATTATGAAGCGCATCCAAAAGCTATTCCTCCTGCCTGGGCTGATTGCCAGTCTCGGCTTGATGCCGGCGGCCGCGCAGACGTTCACGACCTTGCATAGTTTCACGGCCACCAATGGTTCGTCTGCCGCCAACAGTGATGGAGCGCATCCTTACGCCGGAATGGTTTTATCGGCCGGCAACTTGTATGGAACGGCGTATGTGGGCGGCACCAATGGCGGCGGCACACTTTTCGCCGTCAGCACCAATGGCACCGGCTTTACGAACTTGTTTAATTTTAAGACCAATGCCATGGGTGGCGGCGGCGGTGGCATCACGGCTGGATATAATCCGTCTGGCCGGTTGATCCTATCAGGAAGCACGCTGTATGGGACGGCGAATAATGCCTATGGCAGTCCGCCCCCCCCGACTGGCGCGGTGTTCAAATACGCCATCGGTGGCGCTGGTATTGTTGGTCTGGTCCCCTTTAGTCCACTTAGCGCCTTCACTAACGGCACCGGAGCGTATCCGCATGGCGGACTGGCCATCTCGGGGAGCAAATTGTATGGGACGGCCAATGATGGTGGGAGATATAGCAGCGGCACGGTGTTCACCACCACCACCAACGGCACGACGGTTACGAACCTGTATAATTTCTCCGACAACGACTCCACCCAGAACAGCGACGGGGCTAATCCGGAAGCGGCGTTGATTTTATCGGGCAATACCCTCTATGGGACGGCCTATAATGGCGGGCCTTCGGCCAATGGCACGATCTTCGCCATCAATACCGATGGCACGGGCTTTACCAATCTCTATAGTTTCACGTTCAAAAATTTCGGCACTAACAGCGACGGAGCGCATCCCTTTGCCGGCTTGGTATTGTCAGGCAATACGC
The DNA here is from genome assembly GCA_004297495.1 of Verrucomicrobiota bacterium. Lineage (GTDB taxonomy): Bacteria > Verrucomicrobiota > Verrucomicrobiia > Limisphaerales > JADLHS01 > SCTL01. The sequence continues at coordinate 5,471 of SCTL01000460.1, read as the reverse complement.
TCTATGGGACGGCCCAGATGGGTGGCGCAACGCAAAATGGCACCGTTTTCTCCCTCTCCACCAATGGCACGGGCTTTACGACCCTGCATAACTTTTCAACCGGACCTGGCTCCAACTCGGACGGGGCCAATCCGCAGGCGGAACTGGTTTTATCCGGCAATACTCTTTACGGGACGGCGTATTTGGGCGGGAGCTTTGGCAAAGGCACGGTTTTCGCCGTCAACCTAGATGGCTCGGGTTTTACGAACCTTCATAGTTTCACCGCCCTTGCTTCCGGCACAAATTCCGACGGAGCCAATCCGTCCGGGGGATTGCTTTTATCAGGCAACACGCTGTATGGGACGACGCGGAATGGCGGCACTGGCGGCAACGGCACGCTGTTCAGTCTGACGTTGCCGCTGCCACAACTGGCGATCATTCCCGATGGAACCAATGTGATTGTGACCTGGCCCACTCCGGACACAGGTGCCGCATTGCAATCCGCCACCAACCTTACCCCGCCGGTGGTCTGGGACACGAATCTGCCTGCACCAGTCCTCGTCAACGGACAGAACGCAGTGACCAATCCCATCTCCGACACCCAGCAGTTTTTCCGGTTAAGCCAGTAGTCATTGGCGGTTGGCAGCATTCCCATCGAGACGCTTCCAACTTGAGCAAAATATAAAACGATCCATACTGCGCTGAGATGCGAGAAATTAAAGCGGAAATTATTCATGGCGATTGTGTGAATGTCTTGTCGGAATACTCCGACAATATGTTTGATCTAATCGTCACGTCCCCTCCTTACGCAGACAAAAGAAAAAACACTTACGGCGGCATGGCGCCTGATAAATATGTGGAATGGTTTCTGCCTCGCAGCGAACAATTCCTCCGCGTTCTCAAGCCAACGGGAACATTCATCCTTAACATCAAGGAAAAAGCAGAGAATGGAGAGCGTCACACGTTTGTTCTTGAACTGATTCTAGCGCTTCGCAAACAAGGCTGGCTTTGGACGGAGGAATTCATCTGGCATAAAAAGAATTGCTACCCAGGCAAGTGGCCGAATCGTTTTCGAGACGCATGGGAGCGGTGCCTACAATTCAACAAGACGCGCCACTTCAAAATGAATCAGAAAGCCGTCATGGTGCCGATGGGCGATTGGGCTAACGCCCGGTTGAAGAGTCTCGGAAAGAACGATGTGGTGCGGTTCGATTCCCAAGTGCGAAGCGGGTTTGGAAAGAACATTGCCAATTGGGTTGGTCGCGAAAAAGCTTATCCGACGAACGTCCTCCATCTAGCCACGGAATGTAGCAACAAGGAGCACAGTGCTGCTTTTCCCGAAGCGTTGCCGGAATGGTTCATCAAGCTTTTCACTGATGAAGGTGATACGGTGCTCGATCCCTTCGTTGGTTCAGGAACAACATGCGCAGTTGCACAAAGGATGCGGCGCAACTCCGTTGGCATCGAAATCCTCGCTGAGTATTGTGGTTTGGCGAAAGAAGACATTGCTGTCGGCGATTATCAATTATTTGAAAAGGGAGGACGAAATGCCCGCCGTAACGGTTCCAAAAATCACTGATTACATCGAGCAGCACATTCCCGAATTCCATCGTAAGCGATTGGAGAATCTCTCTGCACTAAAGTTGCAAAAGGTGCTTCGGCGCAAGAACCCGTATTTGTTCAAAGCCAAATTTGTGACCAGCGCTCCGGAACTGGTGAAGCTAGTTCTGGATGCTCACCTGTCCTCGCAAGAAGAGACAATTTTCGGCAGCTTCTTGGAAGGACTTGCCGTTTTTGTTTGCGGGCACGCATTCGCAGGAAAAAAATCAGGAGCGGAAGGCATAGACTTGGAGTTCGAGCGCGATGGGATTTATTTCATCGTTTCAATCAAGTCGGGACCTAATTGGGGCAACAGCGGGCAGATCAAGAAAATGCAGCAGAACTTTGCCAAAGCCAAACGCATCCTTGGCACAAACACATCTGCCCGCAACATCGTCGCAGTGAACGGCTGTTGTTACGGTCAGGAAAAAACTGAGAATAAGACTGATTACGTGAAGAAGTGCGGGCAGAGCTTCTGGAGCTTTATATCTGGAGACGACGAATTTTACACTACCATCATTGAACCTTTGGGACACCGCGCAAAGGATCGCAACGAAGAATTCCTCATTGAGTATGGGAAAGTCATCACACGTTTTTCCGCGGAATTCGCCAAAGATTTCTGCCTGCCTGATGGCGGTATTCACTGGGAGAAACTGGTTCGGTTTAATTCTTCTATTCCTTCCTAAGCGCTCCCCCCGCCTTTGTCCCACCCCTGCTGTCAGTCTGCGCGCATGAAGACATCCTCAGTGCGTGCGTTCATGCGGCGGGAAGATTACCCGCCTGCGTCTGACTCCCGCCTTCGTCCGACTTCGGGACACAGGCAGGCGCGGCACGTCAGCCGCCCCAAACCCCGTCCGACAGCCCGTTCCGCCAATTCGAGGTGCGGTGTTTGAAGTGCCGGTCGTATCGCCTGCGGTTCGTCTCGGAGTTTGATGACGAATCGGGCGAACTCAGGGTCGTCCTCTTCTGCCCCCAATGCCGCCAGTGGGAAATCCTGCCGGTTCGGTGAGGCGGTTGAACAGTCACTACTTCCAAATCATGGATTTCTCGTGTTTTTGACTAAAAACGGCTGTTTTTGAGGTTATAGCCCTGTTTCTTTGACTCAGGAAATGGTTTTGTTGACTCAGGAGGTTATTTCCTGAGCACAGAAAAGGATTTCCTGAACACATTTGTTTCCTTCCTGACTCAGAAAACCATTTCCTGTGCAGACAAGTTGATTTCCTGTGCACAGGAAATGTCTTCCTGAACACATGACAAGGTTTCCTGCGCATACAAACTCATCTCCTGAGCACAGGAATTGTTTCCGTGATCACAGGAATTGTTTTTGTGACGACAGTTCCCATGCACTTGAGCATATAAATAATTCCGCTGAGCATCCGGGATTCGTTCCTGAGTTCACAAAACTGTTTCCCGGGCAGCCGAAAAACTTTTCTGTGCACACAAGATTTCGGTCTGAGCAAAGAAAATGATTTTTTGAACAGATTTTTATTGGCACCGAACGCAAGTGGTTTCAAAGTGCACGCGTTCCCCCGCTGTTTGAGGAATTAAGTTCCCATTCGTAAGTTGTCAGGAGTCGTTCCATTCGTACCAAGGCAGGTCGTAACCGTACGCGCATGTTGCGCGCACGGAACTAAAACCAAATAACAAATAGCAGGCATGGCTCTCTACGATTCCGGTGTCACTTATGATTCTGGTGTGTTGTACGATGAGTCACCGCCCGCTCCGCCCCTAAGGAGAAAAACTATGGCCAAAGTAAAACTCAAGCTGCAGGACAAGTCCGACAGCGAATTGCTCACGTTCAGCCAGCAGCACATCGCGGCGATGACGGGCAACAGCAACTTCACCACGCCCGCCCCCACCGTGATTGCGTTTCAGGCATTGCACGATGAGTTCGAGGCGGCACTGGATGCCGCCGCTCTGGCGGCGGAAACCTCGAAACAAAAGACCAGCACCAAGGACGTCAAGCGGTCGGCGCTCGAACGCGGCCTGACGGATCGCGGCAGTTACGTGGACATGACCAGTGGCGGCATCGAGGCGAAAATCCTTTCGTCCAACCTGCCGGTACGCGACGCGGCGGCGCCCATCGGCCCGATGCCCGCACCGATAGACTTCCTCGCGACGATGGGTGACATGGAGGGCGAGATGGATCTGACGTGGAGCCGCGTGCGCGGCGCGAAGAGTTACATCATTCAGCACAGTGAGAATGTGTCACCGCGCGTGTGGTCGCAAAAGGCGGTGTCGCCAAAATCCAGCGCCACCATCACGGGTTGCACGCCGGGCGCGATCTGCGTGTTTCGCGTGGCGGCCATCGGCGCGGCGGGCCAAGGCCCGTGGAGCGATGAATCCGTGAAGATGGCGCCGTGAACCGAACGCGGAACGTGGAGTGCGGAGTGCGGAGTGATTCCGCATTCCGAACTCCGCACTTTGAATTATGCCCTTCGATCCCACCAAGCCGGCGAACAACTCGCCCATCAGCAGCGCGGAGTTGCGCAGTCAGTTGACGAGTCTGAAAGCGGAGATTGATGACCGAGTCACCGGCAACAACCTGATTGATTACGTCGGTGACAACACCCCGGCCCCGGTCGGAGCCGTCGCGCCGCTCGCCCTGATCGCCAGCAACCCGCCCACGCAAACGCAGTTGCAACAAGTCATTGATAAGCTCAACGAGTTGATTGATGGACTGAAACGGTAAGCGAGGCACGCTCACAGGCACACGAGCGACATGCCGCGCGGCACGCGGATGACGACCGTGCCCGCGATCTTGTCGTGCCAGCCCTGACGCTCCTTGTCCCACGCAATCCAGAAGAAGCCGAGGAACAACACCATCATCGAGAACGCGGCGGCTAGTCCACGCACGAGCGCCACGACGAAGCTGATCGGCTTGCCGTCCGTGCGAACGACTTTCAAGTTCAGCACAATGCCGCCGATGGTCGTGCCTTTCCACGCCCACATGCCGGCAAAATACGCCAGCGCCGCCAGCAGACAAAACGGTCCGGCCAGATGACACAGAATGCCGGCTAGGATGAGATCGAGAAATCCCGCGCCCATGCGTTCCCAGAATCCCGCGCGCGGATAAGCCAGCGCTTCAGCGATGGCGGGATGCGGCGCAACTGGAATGGCGGAGGGTTGCGGACCGGGCGCGGCAGCCGTTGCTTGCGGTGCGTCCGCAGCGAAACCCATTGAAGCAGCAGCCGTGACCGGCGCAGCGGCGGCGAGCGGTTGGACGGGAGGTGTGCCGTTCGGCGGGCGCGATTCTTTTCTCATGCCACCAAGTCCCGCCGTCACGGCCAGGCCCAGTCCCCACAAGGAAAGCACGGCGAGCACAACCAGTCCCAGTACGGGCACCAGATACAACAGCGTGACGATGCCGATGCCTATGGCGAGCGCGAGCGCCGGCGGCGTGATGCTTTGCACGCCGAACATGCGGCCCACGGAGCGGCCCAGGTATTCGAACAGCGCGGCCTTGCCGATCAGCACGCCGAAGAACACCGCCGCCGCGATGAACGGAACCACGATCAAGCCGATGCCGGTCGCCGCCAGCACAATGATCACCACGGGCACGAGAAGTTTGGCGAGCAAGCCCGTGAAGAAAGTCGTGACCGGGCGGCGCGTCATTTCATCCACGCACGCGGCGACGGGTTTGGGCAACGCCACGGCGACGAGCAGGTAGAGCAGAAAATAAACGCCGGCCACGGCCCACAGCCAGCCGAGGTGCGGGCCGATGGCGAGTGGGCGCAGCTTGAGCACGCATTGCACGAACCATTGCTTGAGCCAGTCCAGTTTCGGCAGGCCAAAGCTGCCGAAGTCCACCGGCTGAATTTTTCCGGAAACCGTGGCGTCGTCCGCTACGTCCGCCGCGCCGCCCACCGATACGACGTCGCCGTGGATGATGC
>SCTL01000459.1 GCA_004297495.1 Verrucomicrobiota bacterium | reverse complement strand
TCCAGATTTCGTCGTAGTTCGATCCGCCAGTGCGAGCGAGGTCGGCTTGGATGACGGAATCGCGCGATTCGAGGAAGTTGGGATCCACAGGCGCGAGCTTCATGGCATCGGTGACGAGTTGCAGCACGAGGCTGTTGCCAATGGTGCCGCCGTACTTCTTGACCAGTGCGGCGCGGACTTCGTGCAGCGCAACGCACCAGACTTCGCCCTCGTTGTGCACTTCCGACGGGTCCGAGCCGCCGAAGAGCGGACTGACGGGTATGCCGACGTGCGGGTCAGCCTGCGTGGGATCAATGTCCTTGAAGGTCAGTGGATCCTTGGTCAGATCCGTCGAGTAGGGATAGCGGCGGATGCCGAAGTAATAATTCTCCGCCAGCCCGAAGAATTGATAGGTCGCGTAGCCGCCAGTGGCGTAGTTGCCATCAATGTCGTCGCCCGGATCGGCCAGCAGGGTAAGCGCGTAGAAGTCGGACCAGCCTTCACCCATGCCGCGCGACTGTAGCGCATTCATGAGCACGCCGCCGCCCACGAGGCGTTCGCTCGTGCCGTGGGTCAATTCGTGTATGACCACTTCCTGATCGAGCGAGCCGTCGCGGTTCGGATTCGGACTGGAGAAGGTGAACATGGCCACGATGCCGGGAACACCATCCACGTCGGGAATGAAGAAGGCGTTGTCCGAAAAGCCGAGGTCGGCGCCGGCCTGCACCAGACAGAGCAAGCCGTCCCCTTCGAGACCGCCGCGCCCGAAATTGTTGTTCTGATAATTTCCCGCCGCTTCGGTGAAGCCGAATTGGTAGAGCCGGTCGTGATACCAGTTGGCACGATAGAACAACTGCACCGTGGACGCCGGAGCGTAGCTGATGGGTTGGCCGGTCAGGTCGAGCGGATAATCGAACACCCGATTGGTGCCGACACCGAGCGGCTGCGGGATGTCCGGCACCAGATCGAAATCGCGGTCGCGAAACGCGGAGGCGTTGTTGCCGACCGTGGTGTTGCCGCCGTCGGGAATCCAGCCTTGCGGCGAGGCGTTCGTATCGAGCGCGGGCAAAGTGACGAGCACGCGGTTGGTTTCGGGCGGTTGAAACGCGCTCGGCGTGGGCCAGCCCGGTGAGAACGGCGCGGGACTGTCGCTCGTGTAAACGTTGTAACTCGCCGGGCCGATGTCGGACTTCAGTCCGCGCAGAACGAACAACTCGCCCGTCTCGGCATCCACCACCGCATGATAACGCTCAAGTTGCGGAACCTTCGTCGTAATCGAAACCTGCCAGCACAACCGCATCGAGTCCCGGCCCATCGGCAGCCAGACGAGCTTCGCCCAACCGGGCCCGACCAGATGCGCCGAGTTTAAAGTCTGGCGTTTCTCCGCGCCCACCGCGCTCTTTCCCACGGAGAAAGCCGCGGATGAAACATTCAATCCCGTGGCGGAAGCGGCGATGGCGGCGGCGTCCGTCGCGGAAATTTTGGGACGCGCGACCAGCGCGTGACGATTCGGTGTGCCAGCGGTGGCGGCCCGGTCGGCATCCGGCAGAAAATGGCTCGAAACATTCATCAGCTCGCCATGCCGCGTGACGTTGGCGATCAGCACGCTTTCAAAAACGGAAATGCCGTCCACGTGCTGCTGCCAGACGGTGGTGCGGAAGCCGCTGGATGAACTCGTGTCGTCGCGGGTGACATTGGCGGCGTCGAGCGCGCGGCTGTCGTGACCGAAGAGCGCGGCGTGTTCATTGAGGAAGGCTTTCACAACGCGATGTTCGTCACTGGCCGGCACCGCGGCCAAGGCGGCTTCGGAAACCGCACCGCCACGTCCGCCGGCGCCGGTAAGGAATTCACGGGTCGAGCCGACATAACGCGGCGCGCCGGTGAGCAGGTCGGAATCAATCCGCGCGCCGGGCACGCGTTGCTGGAGCGCGCGGGCGGCGTTTTCCTGCGCGGGCGAAAACTGGCGCGCGAGGGCGGGCGACTGTTTGAGATTCTCCGTGCGGCGATCAATGGCCACACGCGCCTCGTGCGCACTGCGTGGCTGCGCCTGTGCGCGACCGGAGGGGACGACAGCCAGCGCTGCCACTGCCAAAGCAATCCAAGTTTTCATCATTCGTTCGCTTCATTGCTCCGCCGGGGCGGAGTCAAAAAATATTTCTGCCAGCGTTCGCTGACGGTTGCAGCGCGCGAAACGCGCCGCGTTTCAACTCACGGCGTCGGCTTCCACTCGACGCGACCGGTCTGGTTCGTGCCGAGGAAGAATCCCGGCGACTCCTGCTGCCGCTGGAGCACGATGCCGTTAAACTTGACGGACTTGCCGGTGCCCCGATTGAGAATGCTGCCGGAGAACAAACCGTTGCCCGTCGAGAATTTGATCGAAAGTTTGTTACTGCTGATGTCGGTGAGCTTATTGGCCGCGCTCAACGCCGTCAGCGAACTGATGCTCGACGCCAGATTGCCACCGGTCAGCGTGAACTGGCCGTCGGCGAAACCGGTCAACGGCGCGAGGGCCGGATTGTAGGCGGAGCCGACCGCGGCGATATCGAGATCGAAGCCGCCCGAGTAATAACGTTCGGTGGCGTTTGGTTCCTTGATCCAACTGATCGTGCCGTCGAGATCATTGTTGCCGAGCGTCTCGAAGTTCATCCAGCCGAGCATCTGGCCCTTGCCGCGATTGAGCGAGAGGTAAAGCGGCCACTGGCCGTCCTGCGAAAGGATGGAGGATTGCGAGGCTTTCGCGTTGTCAGCGAGCGACGCGCTGAACGCAATCTTGCCGCCCTTGTCCACGTTGACGGTGCCAAAGCTGTCGCCCAATGGCTCGGCTGTGTTCGCGACGTCACCGCTGCCGGGGAGCTTGACGGTGTACTTGCCGGCCTGCGGCGCGGGATTCGTCTTCGCATTGAAGAGCGAGCGCGTGGCGGTGATGTCCGCGATCCACGAGCCATCGGTGACCGCGCCGGTGAGATGATCGTTGCCGGCCTGCAACGCGACCGTGAGCGTGGTGTTGCCGGAGCGGGGAATGTTATTTGTGGCGCGGCCGCTGCCATTGAGCACGCCTTTGAACGAGTAGCGGCTGCCGCCGAGCGTGAGTGAGCCGCTGTAGGAACCATTCTTGGTCGTCGTCGCCGTGATCGAACCGGACTGGCGGAGACGGACGGCGTCATTCTGGTAGAACAGGCCGTTGTAGGTGGCGGTGACCGGCGAGAAGCTGAAGTTGGCCGTGAGCGAAAGGTTGGTCGTCATCACGAACGTGGCCTGCGGTGAACTGGTCGTCACACTGCCGGTCCAGCCGTTGAACACCGCGCCTTCGCCGGGCTGGGCGAAGAGCGTGTAGGTAAGACCGAGGATGAGTTTCTGGCCGTTGTAATTGGGCGTGACCTGGCCGTTGCCGACGACGTTGACGCTGATCGGCGCGACGGCAAAGGTGTCGCCGCAGCAGCCGGCATCGAAGTAATTCGGCACGCCGTCGCCATCGGAATCAATGATCTTGCTGTCGGCGAGCGCCTTG
>SCTL01000458.1 GCA_004297495.1 Verrucomicrobiota bacterium | reverse complement strand
CGGCCCGCGAATGTAGATGCCGCTGTCGGCGTTGGTGGCGGCGCGGAATTCCAACTTGAGGATGAAATTGTTGGAGAACTCCGAAGTCGTCCAAATCTTCTGAATCAAGCGCGGCTCGCGCGGATGCACCACCAGCACACCGTTCGTCGCTGAGTATCGCCCATCGTCGCTCGCGATCTTGCCGTCGAAATTATTGGTGCGATAGCCCCAGCCCGTGAGGTCGTGGCCGTTGAACAGGCTGACGAAGCCGGGTTCAGGTTTGAAATCGTCGGCGCATGCAATCGTCAGGGCGTGCAGACTGATCATCAGCGCAATGAAACGAGCGGAGTAAAGGCGTAGTGAGTTCATGTTTGGAATTGAATGCGCGGGAGTTTGTGCGCTGCGCCGGTTACGCGGCAAGCTTGAAACGGCGCGCGGCACTCTGGGCCGCAGCACTTGCGAACGCATCTAAATCCACGTGAACGCTGGCAAAATATCAAACTGCTGCGGCCCGGAATGCCGCGCGCCGCCGCATCGCCAAATATTTCCTCGAACTTTCCATCGCATTGGTTTAATCCACGGCCATGAAAACTTCCCGTCGCAGTTTCCTTGCGGCCAGCGCCGGCACGGCCGCGTTTTCCATTCTCCCATCGCCAACAGTTTTCGCCCGCGACAAGTCTGCCACTGACGAAGAACTGAATCGCGCCGCCACCCGTCCGGTGCTCGACCGGAATCCTTTCAAAGAGCCGGTCATCATCGAGTCCATCGAGTTGCTCCGCAAAGGCAAAGAGCATTTCGTGCGCGTGCGGTCGAAGGATGGCGCGGAGGGAATTTCCGTGGACGACGGGCGCATGAACATTCTCCATCCGATTCTCAACCGTCAGGTGATCCCCGTTTTCATCGGCAAGGACGCGCGCGATCTGGAGGAACTGCTCTGGGAAGTTTATCGCCACGACAGCAATTACAAGCTGCAAGGGCTGCCGTTCTGGGTGCCGGTGGCGCTGGTTGAGTTTGCCATTCTCGATTTGCTTGGCCGTATTGCGAACAAACCGCTTGGTGAATTGCTCGGCGGCGTCATCCGCAAGACGATGCCGTTCTATGTCGCCAGCGGACGGCGCGACACCACACCGGAACAGGAAATTGATTACCTGAAAAGTCTGGTCGAGGAAACCGGTGCGAAAGGAATCAAGTATCGCGTCGGCGGACGCATGAGCCGCAACGCTGACGCCATGCCGGGTCGCACGGACAAATTGATTCCGCTCACGCGCAAAACTTTTGGCGACAAATTTGCCATCCACGCTGATGCGAACAGTTCCTACGACGATCCGAAGCAGGCCATCCGCGTGGGCCGGATGTTGGAAGACATTAAAGCGGAATTTTTTGAAGAGCCGTGCCCGTTCGACAATTTTGACACGACGAGGCAAGTCACCGACGCGCTGAAGATTCCAATCGCACTCGGCGAACAGGAATCGAGTCACTGGCGTTTCCAAGCGCAGATTCGCGACCGCGTCGCGGACATCGCGCAGCCGGATTTGTATTACTACGGCGGATTGATTCGTTCGATTCGCGTCGCGCGCATGGCGGAGTTGCGCGATATGCCGACCACGCCGCATCTCTCGGGCGGATTTGGCTTCGTGTATTCAGCGCACTTCGCCTCGTGCGTGCCGAACATCGGCCCGTGGCAGGAATACAAACAAGGCGTGAAGACCTACGGCCAATGGTTCAATCCGCCGATGCGCATCGTGGACGGCGCGCTCACCGTGCCGGAAGGTCCCGGCGTGGGCATCGCCGACCCGAAGGAAATTCTGAAGGGGGCCGACGTGGTGAAGGAATAGCTCGATCAGAAATTGATTTCAACCAACGTGAGTTGATTTGTGGGGACGGTGATGTGGACAACCGTCGTTGTAGTTGGCGAATTCGTGGGGGCCGTCCAGTGGCTGATGTTTGCTGGCGGAAAGTCGCGCGACGAAAGCGTTCCCACCAGCGTGTATTCTCCGGGCTTCACGAAGGCGTAGAATTGGCCCACCGGATTCGTGGGTATTCGCCGGACCAGCCGGTCGCGCGAATCGTACGCGGAAATGAAACTGCGAACGGGCGTTCCGTGCACCTGCAACGTGGGGATGCCGCCTTGAAACGATTGCCCAAAAAATCCTGGGCGCGACGGGGCGAGCGGTTCGTCCCGTTCGATGATGTAGCCGCCCAAGTTTTGATCGTCCGCGGTAAGGTCGTTCCACGTTGGCGTCGGCACACCTTGCGTACCGCTCCAGAAATGCGCGCGGTTTTCAACTCCTCCGCCGTTGTCCGGTTGCCCGGGTGCCCAAGCGGTGTAACTCCACGGCTCCCCGGTTTCCCAAAGCCATCCACCCGCCGGCTCGCTCGAACCGTTGGGTTGATAGCCGCCGATGGCCGGGCCGGAGCCGTTGCCGCCGATGCCTTGAAAGAACTCAGGCGCGTTGATCAGGCTGAACACGAAATCATTTTCGTTGGAAGAAGTGATGGTGGCGAGGTAGCCGCCTTCGCTGTGCGCGATCTGGTCCAGTTGGGTCCAGTTGAAATGGTTGGTGTTGATCACCGCCTTGTACCAATGGCCGTTGCCGCCCGCCGCCGGGTCCCATTGCACCCAGGATTGAGCGTGAAGCGTGAAACCGCACAACAGGAATAGCACCGACGTGGAGAGTGAGAGAAAATTGCTTTTCATAGTTGCATCCCGGATTTTGGAACAGTTTGCGGCAGTCTCTTGTCAGGTCAAACCGGGAAGCTACGGACGTCGTGACACGAATCGTTTCAAACCCGCTCAGGATTCGCTTGCCAAGCGTCCCAGTCTCGCCGTTCATAATCCAATGCAACCGCGCCACCACGGGACTTGGCTGTTTTTGGTCCAAGCTTTCGTTCTCATCACTGTTCTGCCGGTCGCTTTTTCTTCCCGCACCG
>SCTL01000457.1 GCA_004297495.1 Verrucomicrobiota bacterium | reverse complement strand
CAAGCAGGTCAACCAGAACCTCGAAAAGGACCTCGCCACCCGTAAAACGGAAATCACCAACCTCACCGTCAAAGTCACCGAAACTTCCGCCACGCTGGCCAAAACGGAGGACAGTTTGAAGACCGCGCAAAGTGACATCGCCAAACGCGACGCCAAGATCGCCGACCTCGAAGCGCAAAACACCGCGCTCGACAAACAGGCGGTTGATCTCACCACGGCCCTCACGAATCTCACGACGCAGATCACCGCCACGCAACAGAAACTCGCCTCGACCGAAGGCGACAAGGTGTTCCTCGAAAAAGAACTCAAGCGTCTCCTGGCGGAGAAAGCCGAACTCGAACGCCAGTTCAACGACCTCGCCGTTCTGCGCGCGCAGGTTTCCAAACTCAAAGCCGAGATGCACATCGCCAACCGGCTTGAATGGATTCGCAAAGGCCTGCTCGGCGGCGACGTGAAAGGCGCGCAACTGCTCGTCAAGCCCGCCGAAGCGGCCAAGCCGGTGAACCGCTACGACCTCAACGTCGAAGTCAACGCCGACGGCTCGGTTCGCGTCATTCCGCCGCTCAGCAACACCAACAGCCCCGCTCCGGCCAAATGACCCGTCCCGGCTCACTCGTGGATTCGCACGGACGAATCCTGCGTGATCTGCGGGTAAGTCTGACCGACCGGTGTAATTTCCGCTGTCTCTACTGCCTCCCGGAAACCGAGGCCGCGCAAAACTTCTATCGCGGTCACTGGGCGCAAATGCCCGACGCCGCACCCATCGCCCGGCAATGGGTGCCGCGCACGCAACTCCTGAGCTTCGAGGAAATCGAGCGGGTCGTCCGGCTCTTCGTCGCGCACGGCATCACCAAAATCCGGCTCACCGGCGGTGAACCGCTCCTGCGCAACGACGCCGATCATCTCGTCGGCAAGCTCGCGAAAATTTCCGGCATCGAAGACCTGGCGATGACCACAAATGGTTTTCTCTTCGCGCAAAAAGCCCGCGCGCTCCGCGAAGCCGGATTACGTCGTGTCAGCTTCAGCCTCGACTCGCTCGACCGGGACAATTTCAAAAAGATGACGGGCCGCGACGGACTGAACGAAGTCCTGCAAAGCATCGCGCTCGCGCAGGAACTCGGCTTCGCGCCGGTCAAGGTCAACGCCGTCGTCATCCGCGAGATCAACGATCACGAGATCGAATCGCTCGCGGACTTCGCGCGGGAAAAAAACCTGAGCCTGCGCTTCATCGAGTTCATGCCGCTGGATTCCGCCCGCGCGTGGCAGAAGGAAATGGTCGTGACCGGAAAAGAAATCCTGGCGCGATTGCAAGTTCACGCAACTCGCAACACTCAACCCGCGGGCCTGATTCCAGTTCAGCCGGACAATCCTTCCTCCACCTCGAAGCGTTGGTCATTTCCCGACGGTCGCGGCGAGATCGGCATCATCGCGCCGGTGAGCGAACCGTTCTGCGGACACTGCAACCGCATCCGCCTCACTGCCGACGGCAAAATCCGCACCTGCCTCTTCAGCGTGACCGAGCACGACCTGCGCTCGCGACTTCGCACTGGCGCGAGCGACGAGCAAATCGCCGCGTGGCTGCGCGAGATTGTTCTCGGCAAAGAAGCGCGTCATCACATCGGCGAACCGGACTTCGTCGCGCCCGAGCGGAGCATGAGTTGCATCGGCGGGTAGGAAATCCAACGTGAGTCTTCTTACCGGGCAGTTCCGGATCTCTTGAAGCCGGAGAATGCACATCTGCTGCCTATTCTTTTCTGAATGACGACTTTTGCCCGGGTGAAAAGTCATTTACTCCAAGGAAAATCTTTTTACACCCAGCTCGGCGGTTGTCGCTGAAAACCGCCGATTTCCTCTGGAAAACTGGCATTTCAGGGCGTGGCATCAAACATGGTTATAGACTGGCATGACCCAGAAATGCAGTTCGTTGCCAGTTGAAAAAGCCCGCGAAGTTCGCGATGCCTTGGCTAGCATAATTGACTCCACCAGCGCGATGTTGCTGGCCGTGTGTTTTTATTTCCTGGCCTCTGCGCCCGTTAATGCGGTCACGCCCACTTTTGCGATCACCAGTTTGCAAGTGCAAAACGGAAACGCCATCGTGCGCTGGCAGGGCGGCGGCGCGACAAACCAACTTCAACGGAAAAACTCTTTGACTGGACCTTGGGTGAATGTGGGCCAGCCTACGACGGCGTCGAGTGCTACGGACCCAATAGTCGGTCCCACCGCTTTTTACCGGATCATGGCAGTCGGCAATGTCGGCGGAGCGGACAACCTTCCACCCACGGTAAACCTTGTTTCACCCAGCGTTGCAAGCACCGTCAGCGGCACCATTGCTTTGACGGCTACCGCCAACGACAACTCCGGTGGCGCCGGAGTGGCCCGGGTGGAGTTCTATCGCGACAACTCGGTGTTGCTCGGGGCCACGACAACTGCTCCCTATACTTACAATCTCGACACCACCACACTTGCGAACAACAGTCATAACTTTTACGCAAAGGCGTACGACGCGGCTGGTAACTCCGCTGCGTCTGCCACTGCCACAGTAACCATCAATAACAATACGGCTGCATCCGGCCAAGCCCAATGGGTGCGGAACATGACTTCAGGTTACCGGCTTCTGCCCGCAGCGGTTGTTGCCGATCACACGAACAATGTGATCGCAGTGGGCACGTTTATGGACGCCGCGGGCGCCTCTTCGGACTTTGGTGGCGGTCCCATGGCGAATGCCGCGGGCTGGACCGGTTTTATTGCCAAATACTCGGCGCAAAATGCCTTCGTTTGGGTGAAGGCTTTGGCCGGTGGAGTTTCCTCTGTAGCCGTTGATGGCCAGAACAACATTTTCGCGACGGGTTATTTTCAGGGATCAGTGGACTTTGGCGGAGTGACACTCACCAGCACGCTAAATCCGCTTGGTGCTTATTCCTCGGATATCTTCATTGTCAAATACTCTCCGTCCGGTGGCCTGCTTTGGGCCAAGAAGTTTGGAGGCAATGGCAACGATACCGGTACGGCCGTCGCGGTTGATGCTAGCGGGAATGTGTTTATGGCCGCCCAGTTTAGTTCCGTGAGCATCGATCTTGGGACGGGCCTGCTGAACAGCCTTGGAGATTTCGATATGGCGCTCGTCAAGCTCTCAGGTGCGACGGGTGCGACCATGTGGGCAAAAACATGGGGAAGCATTGGGTATGATATTCCTAACGGAGTAGCCGTTGATGGTTCGGGGGACGTGTTGCTGACTGGCAGCGCTGCTGGGTCTATTAACTTGGGCGGCGGCTCTATCGGCATCGGGGGAGGGGTGGTCAGCAAATACTCTGGCACTGACGGCACGCACCGCTGGTCTAAGGCACTGGGCGGCACCGCCGGCTTTGGAATCGCTGCCGACCCCGTTACCAGCAAAGTCTTTGTGACGGGCTCAAGCGGAGGGTTTTTCCTGAACGCCTATGATTCAGCGGGCAACCCGCTTTGGAGCAAAGTAAACGGCGGCAGTGGTGATGAAGGCCGGGCCATAACCGTTGACGCGAGCGGTAATGTCGCCATCACGGGACACTCCAGCCAGATGTTAGACTTCGGCGACGGAATTTACAGGGGCGGAGGTTACCTCTTTGTCGCGAATTACACGACTGCGGGCGGCTTCCGTTGGGCCAAACGTGCGAATACCAACACGGGCACGGGGATTGCCTTTGACTCGCTTGGCCACGTTTTGGCCACCGGCAACTTCGGTGGTTCACTTGCACTCACGGTGGATTTTGGCGGAGTCTCTGCCTCTGTGGGGATGGGAGTCACGGACGGATTCGTGGTCGAATACACAAAGTAGTCCTGAAACTCGATTCTCTTGGAGAGGGCCGCTGACACAGCGGCCCTCGTTTTCTTTAATCTAGACTTAGACCTGAAGCTTTCGCTAGGTCTGACGGCATCTTTCGTTGTCTATTACGCGAAATAATTGTTTGGGTCGCGATTTGGTTACCCAAGTCCTCCTGCTCTAACGACTGATCCTGCCACAACGGGCGGACCATTCAAAAGAACGACAAACGTCACCAGTCAGCGTCTCGCCGAGCATGGAAGAGTCCAAGCCGATCTCGCGCGGATTCACGCCGACCGATTTCGCCAGATAAGTCAGCTTTCGTTCCTCTTGTATCGTCTTGCAGGTTCGCTAGAATCATCAATCGTAAAACCGAATCTGCGAATTGAACCATGCCGACCTACGAATA
>SCTL01000456.1 GCA_004297495.1 Verrucomicrobiota bacterium | reverse complement strand
ATGAGCGAGGCGGAGACGGAAATCTGCCGTTGCTGTTCGCTGACGTGGTAGTCGGAAACCGTCGTGCCGGCGGCGATGCTGCCCATGCGGTTGATGACGCCTGCGCACGCGAGCATGGCTTCGCTCAGCATCGTCTTGCCCGACGACGCGTGGCCGACGATGGCGAAGTTCCGGATGTCTCCAGCTTGGTAGTCTTTCATAAAATGCAATGGGGTAGGGAAATTCCAGGGACGAAGGGACTGCTAGATTGTTCAAGCCCAGCGATCATGCGCGGAGTCTAGGAGTCGGCGGGCCGAGTGCCAAGAGCGAATCCTTCACCGATTTTGCGCAAACGTCCGCATGGGTTGCTCATGAGATCGAGCGAAGGCTCGTCCGATTTGTCCGACACGGAAGCTTGACCGGCATCCATCGCTCGAACAGGCTGCTTTGGCCGTAAAACTTCAACCGAAAGATGAGAGCCATGACGAAATTCCAATTGTCGCTAGTGTTTGATGCCGGGCAAATCCGCGTTTACGCCAGGTATGATCAGGACAAACCGCTGTTCCTCGAACACGTGAACGTCCTGGAACTTGACGCGGGCGGCAACACGATCGGGGCTTACAGCACGGTCATTCGCGACTACTTCGGGCCGGGTCAGGGCGGGAATTTTCTTTTCGCCCACACGCCGAGTGGGACGAACGTGAAGCAAATCAAAGCCACCGGCTGCTACGTTAACATTGATCAAGTCGCCGGCTCGAACACGGTCGCGCTTTAGTCACTGGGCAGGGTGTGCCGTCCTCCATGCGCTGCCGTCTGCTCACAAGCTCTTTGCAGCAAGGCTGTGGTGGCTCTTGGCAGGAGCTGCCGTGTCCCCATTCACCGCTTTACTTCTCGGCTTGGAAAAGTTCCTGACTGCCGAAAGATTTTTGTCCGGTTTGGTCTTCAGGCGGGTCTTTAATAGTGTTGAAAGATGACGGACAACCAACAATTGCTCGCGGAGTTTGTTCAAACCGGCTCGGAAACCGCCTTCCGCGAACTGGTGTCGCGCTACCTCGGGCTGGTTTATTCCGCCGCCGTCCGGCTCGTGGATGGCGACACGCATCTGGCCGAGGACATCTCGCAAACCGTCTTCGCCGATCTCGCCCGTCTGGCGCGCTCGCTTTCCCGCGATGTGATGCTCGGCGGCTGGCTGCATCGGCACACATGCTTCGTCGCCAGCAAGGCGATGCGCGGCGAGCGTCGTCGGCTGGCGCGCGAAAGGCAGGCCGTTGAGATGAGCGCGCTCGAAGATCATTCCGCGGAAAATCTCGCGCACGTCGCGCCGGTGCTGGACGAGGCGATCAATCAGCTTGGTGCGGAAGATCGTCAGGCCATCCTACTGCGCTTCTTCGAGCAAAATGATTTCCAATCGGTGGGTGAAGCGTTGGGCAGCAGCGAAGAGGCGGCGCGCAAACGCGTGGACCGCGCACTGGAAAAACTGCACACGTCGCTCACCAAACGCGGCGTCGTTCTCTCCGCGACCGTTCTCGGCACGACGCTCGCCACGGAAGCTTTGACCGCCGCGCCGATTGGATTGGCCGCCAGCATTTCCACCGTCGTGCTCGCGGGCACGGCGACGGGCAGCACGGGAGCAACCCTGACCTACTTGAAAATTATGGGCATGACCAAATTGAAAATCGGCCTCATCACCGCGGTCATCGCCGCCGGCGTGGCGATCCCTCTGACGGTGCAACATCACAACAGCACCCAACTCCGCGAAGCCGACGAAGCGTTGCGTCAGCAGGTGGAAAAAAACAATCGGCTGGCGCAGGAGAACGAGCGCCTCGCCAAACAAGCCGCGCAAGCCAGCGTTCCGCCGCCGACCACGACGGGCGATCAGACCCGCGAGGTGGCAAGATTGCGCGGTGAGGTCGGACGGTTGCGCCAGACCGCCAGCGAGATTGCGGCTTCAAAAACCAACGGCCCGAGCGCGCTCAGCGGGCTGAAGGCGAATCCCGGCATGTGGAAACTCATCCGCGATCAGCAGAAGGCGGGGCTCGGTATGATTTACAAGGAATTCGCCAGGCGCGAGAAATTGCCGACCGCGCAGGGGGAGAAACTCACCGAACTCCTTGCTGACAATGTCATGGAGAACATTGATCGCATCACCGAGGTCTTGCGTGACGGCAAATCCCCGGAGGAGATGACCCTGGTGTTCAATGCGCAGGAAGCGGTCTTGCAGGAAAAAGTGCAGGCGTTGCTCGGGCCGGATGCGTATCCGCAGTACCAGGATTACACTCACAACATCGCCGCTTACCTGACGGCTGAGCAATTCAAGGAGAAGCTGACCGGCGACAGGTCGGAGCAGGAGACGAAAGCGAAACAACTCCGTCACGTGATGCAGGAGGAGACGCGGCAGGCGCTGGCCAACGCCGGACTGCCGGCGGATTTTCAACCCGTGCCGTCGCTGAATTTCATCAACATGGCGTCCGAAACCGAGGCCGAAAAAAGCCTCGCGCTCCTCGATGACATCTATGGGCGCACCATCGCCCGCGCGGGCGCATTTCTCAGTCCGGAAGAACTCGGCAGGTTCGGCGAGTTTCGCACCAACGCGATCAATTCCAGCCGCGCGTCTCTGGCCATCAACCGCAAGATGATGGCGCCCGGACCAAAGTGAATCACCTCGCACTCGGAGGATGGCAGTGAAGCGCTAGACCACCTGTGACCAGACTGAGCCACCACTAGTTGACCATCGAATTGCCGCGGCGGCCGGCAGGCGCTAAACTGAATCGCGTTGGTCGGCGTCGCCATGCACCGCGTCATCTTTCATCTCGACATGGATGCGTTTTACGCGTCCGTGGAGCAACGGGACAATCCTTCGCTGAAAGGGAAACCCGTCATCGTCGGCTCGCCGCCGACGCAACGGGGCGTGGTCTGCGCGGCGAGTTACGAGGCGAGAAAGTTCGGCGTGCGCTCCGCGATGCCGAGCGTGACGGCGGGGCGGTTGTGTCCGAAGGGAATTTTCCTGCGCCCGCGCATGGAGGCTTACAAAACCGAGTCGCACGAAATCATGGCCATAGTGAGCGGGTTCGCCGGCGAACTGATTCAGCAGGTTTCCATTGATGAAGCGTATCTCGACGCGAGCGCGCGTTGCCAGGCCGCGACGGCGGACGCGAGTCTGGAAGCCGGCGTGCCGCTGGCCCGCGAGATCAAAGCCGCGATTCTGGAGCGGCGTGGACTCACTGCCACCATCGGCATCGCGCCGAACAAACTGCTCGCGAAACTGGCGAGTGATTTTCAAAAGCCGGATGGCCTGACGGTGATTCGCGAATCCGAAAAGCTGGCGTTCCTGCGTCCGCTGCCGGTGCGCGCGTTGCATGGGGTCGGCAAGGTCACCGAGGAAAATCTTCTGCGTGCCAACATTCGCACGGTGGGGGATTTGCAGGATTACGCCGGCGACTTGCGGGCGTATGTCGGCTCGTGGGCGGCGGAGTTGAAAAAATTTGCGATGGGCGAAGATGATCGCGCGCTGGATTTGAGCGACGAGGTCAAAAGCATCAGCAGCGAAAACACTTTCCTGCGCGACACGGAGGATCGTCCGACCTTGCGCGCGTGTTTGCGGGAGCAATCGGAAGATGTGGCGAAGAGCCTCGGCAAACGCCGGCTCGCGGCGCACACCGTGCAGGTGAAGTTGCGCTACGGCGATTTTACTTCGCTCACGCGGCAGATTTCGATGGAAGAACCGATCACGGAAGCGAAGGAGATTTACC